>JAAEZV010000391.1 GCA_018222695.1 Gammaproteobacteria bacterium | reverse complement strand
CCTCCACGCTGTCCATCCTGATTATTCCACCCTTGTGCCTGATCGCCTTCATGATGAGCATCACCATCACGGACCACAGTGTGGCGCTATGGGGGCTGGACCGTTTTAACCTGCTGGGTTTAGAAGTCGGTTGGTACGGAATCGCGGGCCTGGTTGCGCTCTTATCCGGTCCGTTGCTGTATCCGCTGTTGGCTAGAGACCCTCATGCATTGGAGTAGATTATGGCCTAGCGGTCGAGTTGAAAAACAACCTGCAGTGCCGCTGTCATTGTGGATCAGGTCTCGTACCAGAGCCCGTCAGGATCCTCTGGCCATACCCCTAGATAAGGCCCATGAGCCTGAAAACCCAGCATCCGCCGCATCTCATCGGATTGAGCCGCCACAACCTCTTTGGTCAGAGTTAGGTACTGATTTTCTTCCTGCCGCAACCATCCCAGACAATAGGTATTGACCACTGCTTTTCGCGGGGCGTCACTGCGGTTCGCTCCACCGCCGTGAAGGGTTGACCCCAGATAGATAACCACCGATCCCTTGGGCATGACAGCCTGCACAATATGCTCTTCTCGTGCGTCGTCCGGACTCTCGATACCCATCTCTCTAGGCACCACCCGTGTTGCGCCATTTTCAATGGTGAAGTCATCAAGCGCCCATAAAGCCGAAATCTGCGCTTCAAAGGGCAACAGATCACTCGGATAACAGGTGTCGTCGGCGTGGAGCACCTGTGCCTCTTCGCCTGGCAAGATTTCAATCGCAGTGGTGCTGCCAACCTGATACACCTCACAGTGTGGCTTGAGAATAGAATCGGCGATCCCCAATACCGAGGGGTGCAGGAGGAGCGCGGGGAAATGCGAGGAGTACTTGGTCACGCCGCCTACACGCAGCGTCCGGTGGCCATTGAAAGTGTTTTGGTACAGATGGCCCTCACGGTCGAACTCCGGGCGCAAATCAGCGGACAACCCCTCAGAGACCGCCTGTGGTAACACAGAGTCAATCACCACCGCCCCACTTTTCTTCAGAGCCACCACCATGTCCTGAATGTCATCTGTCGCTGCAAAAGTCTGCAGGGTCATGTCACCACCTCCACCGGGTTTGCCCAGCGCGGCGTCGATTATAACGCGCCAAATCCCCAGCCATGTAGGGGCCACGAGGCAGGCGGCAACTCTCCAGCATCCTAGGTGAGCCGATTTTCGAAACTGCACAGCCATATACTGGGCTTGCGGTGGTATCGTTAGCCAACCCTGTTTGGACACCACACCATGCAAAGCGCGCGCTCGACATCATCCATGGCGGTTTCATCAGCTCCTCATCATCGAGAACGAGCAGATCTCGCCGCTGCCTTTCGCTGGGCCGCGCGGCTCAACTTTCACGAGGGGGTGGCAAATCACTTCTCGGTGGCCGTCAACGAGGACGGCACGCAATTTCTAATGAACCCCAATCAATCGCATTTCTCGCGCATCAAAGCCTCTGACCTGATTCTGGTCGATGCCAACGATCCAGAGACGATGACCCGGCCCGACGCGCCCGACCCCACCGCCTGGGGTCTGCATGGCGCCCTGCACCGCCAGTGTAGCCATGCCCGAGTAGCGCTCCATGTGCACTCGATTCACGCGACCATCCTGTCGACGCTGCAAGATCCGCGGTTACCGCCAATCGATCAAAACTGCGCCATGTTTTTTAACCGCTACGCTATCGACACCGAATACGGCGGGCTAGCGTTTGAAGAAGAAGCAGAGCGCAGCTGTCGGCAATTGTCAGACCCGAATAAAAAGGTGCTCATCATGTGTCAGCACGGCGTCATGGTCATTGGCGAAGACGTGGCAGACGCTTTCAATCGACTGTTTTATTTCGAGCGCGCGGCAGAGACTTACATTAAAGCGCTGTGGACCGGACAACCACTCAACGTGCTGTCAGATGAGGTTGCCGAAAAAACCGCAATGGAGTTGGAAGACTACCCAGGACAGGCAGAGCGTCACTTTGCTGAGCTCAAGGCAATACTGGACCGTGAGGAGCCAGATTACGCGCAATAAAAAACCACCCGAAGGTGGTTTGATAAATGGTGGGCCGTGCTGGGTTCGAACCAGCGACCAATTGGTTAAAAGCCAACTGCTCTACCGACTGAGCTAACGGCCCGATAAGGGAAGGCGCGTATGCTAACGCTAAC
>JAAEZV010000390.1 GCA_018222695.1 Gammaproteobacteria bacterium | reverse complement strand
GCACTGAGCAGGGCACACGCGGCATATCCGGCATATCGAAAGAAAAGCGAGGGGGCCCAGCTGCCCATAATGGGGGTGTGCGGCTCCACAGCGCTAGACGGCGGGCCGATGACGAAATTTAAAGTAAATCAGCGCGTAGATCAGTAGCGCGCCTGCTGAGGCCAATGCGCACAGGATAAAGACGCCATCAAAACCCCAGCCCCGCTCGAGCATGAGAGAGGCTGCAAAGGGGCCTACCGTTTGTCCCAGTCCCTGGGCGCCCGGGATGAAAGCAGCGGCGCTGCCGGAGCGATCGGCTACCGACACGCCGCCCATCTGATAGACATCAATAAAGATCCAGAGGAAGTTAAACATGGCCACGCTGAAGATGAACACTGCTGCGGTGAAGTTAAAAGCCAGTAGCCCAACAGCCAGAACCATCAGAACAAAGGTGAACAGAAGCGGTCGGTCGTAATCAAATTTCTTCAGCACCCACATGGCTGTAAAACAGCCGCCGAAAGATAGCAGGACACACCAGGCAATGACCTGAGCGGCCCAGTTGCCGTCTAACCCGGCGGCCTCGGCCGCGAGCTCAATATTGGACCAATAGGCGCCTATATTGATGTATGCGACGACGATCGCGCCAATACCCACCCATGCGAGCAGCGTCGGACGTCGTGACTCTGTGGGGGTATCTTGAGCGGCGGCGGGTGGGTTCGTCGCGGGGATCAGTCGCACGAAGGGGAGAGTCACCACGTAGGTGGCGATAAAGAACAGATAAATACCGTTCATCGACAGGTGCGGTATCAGCTGCAATTCCAAAAACTGTGAGATGGCGAAGGCCAACAGCATCCAGTTAAAAGCCTCTCTTGGTTTGGAGTGCGCGCCCAAACCCGCTACGGCGACCGCAGTGTAGAAACCCGCGCCTAGCCCTGCGACGAAGCGCAGAATCAGGGTTGTCTCGTAATCGACGTACTGGGTACACAATCCATTTGCGGCAATAGACAGTGCGATGCCGAGGTAAGTGAGGTTTTGTCGACTCCACGAGCGAATCAGAAAGCTGGTCAAGACCGCGCCAATGAAAAGCCCCAATAGGTCGGAGGAGGCCACGCGATTGACCTCAACCTCGGTAAAGCCGAGCTGATCTACCCAGGCACCATTAATCGCCGGTAGCGCTACCAGAACGCTATAACCCACTAGTGTCATAAACAGACTGAGTAGGAACGGTCCTCTGGCATCAAATGGGTTAGCGGCACGTAAATGGGTGTCTCGAGTATTGTTCAAAGCACGTTTCCTCAGGTTGCCTTTGCGAAAAGCCGAAACGGGTCCGACACTGTCTCATCGCTCATATGGGAAGGCAATGTATTGGCATGAGAAGCTTGAGGAAATCTGGCAGACTCCCTATACAGTCCAAACATTATCTTTTTTGTCGTGAACTTTTATGTCTGAGCAAGACGCGAGACAAGCGTTTGAGAAAGCCATTACGCTCCTGAAAGAAGGGGCTCGTGACGAGGCCGAAAGCCTCTGTAGAGAGATGGTGCAGCATTTTCCGGGCGACGCTAACTTCATTGCTTTACTCGGTTCTATCCTCGCTAGAAAAGGCAATCTTGAGGAGTCGGTCGCCGCACTGAGCCGGGCGGTCAGCATTGCGCCCGGAAACCCGAATGCTCAGGCCGACCTTGGCACCGCGCTGCTAAATTTGGGAAGAGCTGAAGAGGCGTTGCCGCATCTTGAAAAAGCCCGCTTGACGCGGCCTGCTGATGCGTCGCTTCTCAGTAAATTGGCAGGGGCCTATCAACAGACTGGAGATATAGATAGTGCAAATGAAGTGATGGCCGAGGCGGCCACCCTCTCCCCGTCTCAAGCAAAGCTGGACGAGGCCACTAGATTGTTTGTTCAAGGAAAATTCAGGGAGGCCGAGGCACTTGCCAAAGAGTTGGTGAGAGAGAATCCCCAAGACGTTAATGCGGCCCTTCTTCTCGCCAGGCTGGCGATTAAGGCTCGATGTTTCAAAGACGCCCGAGAACTACTCGAGAAGATCATAGAAGTGGCCCCGGGGTTCGTTGCTGCATGGCATGATCTGGGAACTGTTCTCAAGGAGTTGCACCTGCATGAAGAGGCTGTTGGCGTATTGCGAGAGGCAGTCGATATCGATGTGAGCAATGCTTTAACGCATTACTAC
>JAAEZV010000389.1 GCA_018222695.1 Gammaproteobacteria bacterium | reverse complement strand
GCCGCGATGGAAATCGGCAAGAACACCCCAATTGTCTGGTATCTGCCTCAGGACACGCACAGTGAAACATCGCTCCTATTGGTGAATCAATTCATTGCCCGCGCCACCGAGCAAGGACAAATCGCGCAGCTGGAGCGGGAGCATTTTGGACGCTGGGAGCACGCCTCCCGGGTTGGCTCGCTGACCTTCCAGCGCAAAATGCGCGACGATCTACCCGAGTGGCAGCCACTTCTTGAGATTGTGGCGGAGGAGTACCAGATGAATTGGCGGCTACTTGCTGCCATGGCTTATCAGGAGTCGCACTGGAACCCCGACGCCCGCTCGCACACCGGTGTGCGCGGGATGATGATGCTCACGCGTGTGACCGCAACCGAACTGAGTGTGGAGGATCGGACGGATCCGCGACAGAGCCTGAGGGGTGGTGCGCGGTTTTTCAAAGACTTGTTGAGACGGCTGCCATCGGACATCAAAGAGCCCGATCGTACCTCCATGGCGCTGGCGGCCTACAACATCGGCATGGGGCACTTGGAGGATGCTCGCATCATGACCCAGCAGGTGGGAGGCGACCCCCACCTGTGGCCCGATGTTCGGGCGCAGCTGCCCAAACTGCAAAATCCCAGTCATTTCCCCATGACGAAATTCGGTTTTGCGGAGGGGGAACAAGCGGTGACCTATGTCGACAACATACGCCACTACGAGGGACTGCTGTCGTTCCAGAACCTATCGGAGCGCCGCATCTCGCCGCCAATTCAGGTTGATGCGCTACTCCCGGATTACCTCCGGCGCGCCGAGCTCCCCGTTTTATAGCGGCGCCATGTTGAGCGCCAGCGTTTGGTTCCCCCCGCGCGTCTGATGGCGCCTCAGCTGCCCTGTTCTTGATCGCCACGGCGCTGCTGAAAAAACTGACGTAACAGATCGGCACTTTCTGTGTCATACAAACCCTCTACCCACTCCACACGATGGTTCAGTGCAGGGTTGTCGAGCACACCACCGGTGCTAAGGACGGCTCCGGCTCGGGGCTCGCGAGTGGCAAATACGAGTCGCTCGACTCGGGCGTGAACCAATGCGCCGCAACACATCGTGCACGGCTCCAGCGTCACGTAGAGGGTGGTGCCTGGCAGCCGATAATTACTGTCCCTGACGCCCGCTTCTCTCAATACACGGATTTCGGCATGGGCCGTGGCATCGTGAAGCTCTATCTGCGCGTTACCACCGTGGGCGAGCACGACTTCACCGCGCGCCAGTACCGCACCTACCGGTACTTCACCACGATCCGCCGCGCGCCGGGCTTCTTCCAGCGCCAAGGTCATGCAGCGCTGATCCCATTCACTGAAACTCACAGCGGCGCCTCGCTATAAAATTGCCAGCACAGTAGCGCCAATGCACTGCGATACGGCGAAAAGGCGCCGCCCTCGTCTATCACTTTTTTCTCATCCGGGCGATCTTTCCAACCCATGATCCGGCCAAACCCGACCCGCACAGCGAGATCACCGCTCGGCCATATGTCGGGACGTCCCAGAGCAAACATCATGTACATGTGAGCGGACCAACGCCCGAAACCCCGCACCGCGGTAATCGCCGCCTCGACTTCCTCATCAGCGAGCTCGGGTAAGGTTTCGACCGGCAAGTCACCGGAGATTACGGCCTCTGCCAAAGATTGCAGGTAACTGATTTTCTGGCGCGACAGTCCCGCGGCTCTGAGTTGGTCCGGGGCTGTGGCAAGCAATGTCTCGGGCCCTAGCGCCCCCCCAACTGTCTCGTCAACGCGCTGGGCGATGGTGGCGGCGGCTTTGACGGACAGTTGCTGCCCCATCACGATTCTCGCCAAGGATTCAAAAGAGTGTTCTCGTCGCCGCGACGGGGGGTAACCCACCTGAGCGACGGCTCGCGCCACCTCTCGATGATCCTGGGCCAAGGCATCCAGCGCTTTGCGGATCGCGGCGTCCGTGAGTCTGAAACGCCGGCTCACGTGAGATGACTGGCGTCAGCCATGAACGGGGTAGCCGAGCAGTCCATGCAGGTAGGCCGCCACACCGTAGATGAGCAGTGTGATCGCAATTGCAGCGAACTCCCGGGGCAGTGACGGCTGGGGTTTGCTCAATCGCGGCTTGCCGTCCTGCTTGTTAATGGTCACCACTTCCAGCACAGCCCAGACAAGCAG
>JAAEZV010000388.1 GCA_018222695.1 Gammaproteobacteria bacterium | reverse complement strand
CGGCATTTGATCCCGCCGTTGCACTGAACGTGGACGGAGTGGTGCTGTCAGCATCACGTCTGATTTACGCCGGTCAGATGGACATGCGGCAGATCGAAGTGCTCAAGGGCCCCCAATCACTGTATTACGGAAAATCAGCCACCGCGGGCGTGGTCTCTATACTCACCAACGACCCCGGAGATGAATTTGAACTCATGCTGCGCGGGGCAATCCTGCCCGAGCACGATGGTCGCCGCTACGAGGCGGTTGTCTCGGGCCCGCTAGGTGATTCCTTTGGCGCGAGGCTTGCGCTGTCTGGCTATGACTACGATGAGTTCCGCAAAAACACCTTCCCTCAAGAAGGGGTAGAGATTCCTGGCGTCGGCACATTCAGCGCCTCGGAACCGTACCGTAAGAGAGAGAGTCGCGACGTCCGCCTGACCCTGAAGTGGGATATCACAGATAACTTTTCGGCCAAGGCTAAACTCTACAGTGGTGAGTACGAAGACGGCGGTCCCAGTAGCGCAAACTTGGTATGCCCCGAGGGCACCATGCAACAAACCTCCACGATATTCGTCTGGCCAGCAGCCTTGCAAGACTGCAAAGTCGACGAGACGCTTGCCATCCCTGATGTCAATGCGAAGTTTATGCCCAGCCCCGACTACTACACCTACGATTGGTGGAACAACGGGGTGCCCTATAGCGAGCAGGAAACCAGCATCTATTCGCTTCAGTTAGATTGGGCGATCACAGACAATCTGGACCTCACATCGATCACCGCCTCTATGGAGTTAGAAAGCGACACCATGGAGATCTATGACTATGCGTGGGGTAACGGCGCGTCACACGCCTTCAATGGCTACGAGATGTTCTCTCAGGAATTCCGACTGGACAGTAACTACGACGGGGCGTTCAGCTTCTCGGCCGGCGTTTACTACGCAGACATCGAGCAGGAGTTCATCACTGGTCAGAACGCCGTCAATGCGGGCCTGATCTTCCCTGACCCGGTTACCGGCAACAGCTACGACTGGGACAAGAATCACTATACCGACACCAAAATGTGGTCGGCCTTTGCCGCTGTGAACTGGGATTTCACTGAAAATCTGACGCTGACCGCTGGCGCGCGCTACTCCAAAGATGAGAAGGACGGCTATATCGACATCGCTTACATGCACTCCTTCCTGTCAGGCGTGTTTGGGTTCCTGCCAACAGGCACAGTCGTGGGAGATGGCGCCAACGGTGCCGCGCCACTCGAATTTGACGATAGCGAGGTGACCCCCGAAATATCGCTGAACTGGTCACTGAGCGACGACGTGAGCCTGTTCGCTGCTTACAAAACGGGATACAAGTCGGGCGGCTTCGACAACTCAGCGCTACCTTCTGCCACCCTCGGAAACGGTGATATCGGCCCACTGTTGTACGAATCAGAGACAGGTGAGGGTTTCGAAGGGGGCATCAAGTCCATGCTCATGGGCGGTTCTCTTCGGCTCAATGCCACTGCGTTCTACTACGTGTACGAAGATCTTCAGGTGCAATTATTTGACGCCGTTAACATTCAGTTCACAACTTTTAATGCTGGTGAACTCACCACGCAGGGTCTAGAAGCAGACTTCATGTGGGCGACAGGCATTGACGGACTGACAATTAATGGCGCCATTGCACTCACTGATGCTGAATACTCCAAAGAGTTCATCAACAATGAAGGTGATGACCTCAACGGGCGCACCCCGGCAAGAACCGCTGACATGGCTGGCAACATCGGCTTCAACTACGAAACGTCAGCGTTCGGGGACTGGAATCTCGGCATTAACGGCGCGGCACAATTCTCTGACTCTTATACATTACAAGACGTGGTTGGCGCCCGATCGCAAGGAAGCTACTGGCTCTACGACGCCGGTATAAGACTTTTCAGCTCGGATAATCGTTACGAGATCGCGCTGATCGGCAGAAACCTCGGTAACGAGATCGTGGCATATAGCCAACAGAGCCGACCCTTTGCTTGCGGCTCAAGCGGCACGCCTGGTGCTTGTGTTGACCCACCACTGAGCAATGCAGGGCTTGACCAAGTCACCACGTCGGGAATGGGTAGGCAGTACTCGGTTCAGTTTACTTTCCGTTACTGATCACTGCTTCACCACTCACTCACTGTAATGAACAGGGGGCCACGGCCCCCTTTTTTGTGGA
>JAAEZV010000387.1:1610-2169 GCA_018222695.1 Gammaproteobacteria bacterium | reverse complement strand
CTCTATGCGTGGCTGATCAATATCTGCACACACGACTTGATGCCCGACATGAGCCAATACTGCAGCCTGAGTTAATCCCACATATCCACTTCCGAGCACAGTAATACGCATAGGTGTTACTCCTGCATCCAAAGTTCTTTACTGAGGTGACTGATCGGTTTTTCTGCGCCGTGTGCAAGCCAGTCGGCTAGGCTGCGGCTGACGTCTGGAAAGCAGACCTTGGGGGCGGCAGGCAGATTATCGAGCCACCTCGAAGCAATATCAGAGTCTAGGTCGCCCATAGTGGTTGCGTAGCCGAGTTGCTCCAGCGCCGCGGCATTAGATAGCTGTTCCATTTGCCTGGCGAGCGGGCGCGTGAGTACAGGTTTACGCCATTGCAAGCACTCGGATATGAGTTCGAAGCCGCTGTTGCATATCACACCGCTGCTGCCCGCAAGGTCGGATTTGAATCGCTCAAAGGAGGCCTTTCGTCGTCTTACATTGCCTTGGTGACCATTTGTTAAATCAACGGAATACTGGATGAATTCATGACCCTGAAAACCGTTTAGCCACTCTGTAA
>JAAEZV010000387.1:0-1600 GCA_018222695.1 Gammaproteobacteria bacterium | reverse complement strand
AAAGGGCAGATAAACAAGAATGTATTTTGAGTCGTTGTAACTCTTGTAATCGGGTAGGTCCAGAATGGGCGGCATGGTTGCGCTATTGAAAGGATGCCAGTGGAGGCCTACGCGTCTTTTCGCTGGTGCAAAACACGACATGACAGTACGTTGCATGAAAGTGCCCCCATTTCTCGGCGTGTGCTCTCCAAATGCGTACTGGTGCCCGATCCCAATGACAGAGCGTTTTTTGATGATGCCTGCCCAAGCTGTTACTGGTTCATAGTCCGAAACGACCAAATCGTATTCTGCAAGACTTAGCGACATAGCATCTTTGAGGAAGACCCAGTAATTGTTTGACAGTAGCGTTTTCCAGTACTTTACCGATCCACCTTCAGTAACAAATGTAAGGCCTATGCGGCATTCATAGTCACCAAACAGTTCCATATCGAACAGGCGGTCTTTCGGGCGGCCGGAAAATAGCCAGGTAACCTTCAGATCTGGGTATGCCGAGAGCGCCTTGGCCATGGCCCGCGCACGACTTATGTGGCCGTTACCTGTTGCCTGAACGCCATATAAAATACGCATTCAGAAGGTGCCGAGTAAGAGACCGGAAATTAGCGCAATGGCGCTGCCAGCCATCGCTCCCGCCAGAACGTCGCAGGGGAAGTGAACGGCAAGTACTACGCGCGATACCCCAACAGCGGTTGCCCATATAAAGAGCGGATTTAACGAGCCCGTAAATAAAACGCCGGCGATTGTCGCGAAGCAAAATGCCGCTGATGTGTGGCCTGAAGGGAAGCTAAATTGATCAGCAGGGACCACGACCGCTATGACCCCAGGCACTACTTGCTCTGGACGATTACGCTTAAAACTGTTTTTGAGCAGGTAATAGATCGGGCGTTCGATGGCGAAGGCGAGCATCAATGTTAAGCAGAATGCATCAGCACGTGGTATTTCCGCCAACCAAACTGCCATCGCGGTCACTGCGTAGAGTGGGCCGTCTCCCGTGCGGGATACCGTAGCCATCACATGAGTCAGCTTCTGTCGGTAGCGCACCCCCTGAAACACGCGATTCAGTATGAGAGCATCCCACTGGTGAAGCCTAGCTAAAGGACTCATAGCCGCAGTCTGGACCGAAAGCATGGCATTCTTGTTAAAGAGCCATGGCACTTTCGTTTAATAACTGTGTCAATTTTGTTACCGCGCTACCTCAATCACACGAACTAATACAAGCTTTAAAGCCACCTATTTTCTATGGCATCTTTTGCGTTCAATTTTTTTACGTGAGGAGTCGAGCGATGGAAATCATCGATTCTTTCGCCGAAAACTGGTTTTCGGTAGCGTTATTCGTGGGTTTGCTGTGGGCGGTTTTTCGCGTGATGCGGCTGGAGGCGCGCGTGGAGCAACTCTCATCGCAGCAAACAAAGCTAGCCGACTTTAAGGCTTTTCTGGATAGTGAGCTGAACGCTATCAAGGCTGATGTCAGCTCGTTGTCAGAGGATTGCTTTAAGTCTCCCCGCCCCGTGAGGTTATAGGCGCCTTCAAGTCGTAAAACACCCCCCCCCCGCCTGTGGCGAGGGTTTGTCATTTGGTAGGACCAGGCGGATTCGAACCGCCG
>JAAEZV010000386.1 GCA_018222695.1 Gammaproteobacteria bacterium | reverse complement strand
GTGATGGAGCAATTTGGCAGAGTGGATGTATTGGTCAATAACGCCGGTATTGGCTTTGTGATGAAGGACACTCGAGAAGTCTCACCGGATGAATGGAATCTGGTGATTGATGTCACGTTGAGCGGCGTCTTCCACTGCACTCAGGCGGCTGCGGCTCATATGGAGGCCGCAGGGCATGGGGGGCGGATCATTAATATTGCCAGTCAGGCGGCGAAGTCCGGATTCCCGCATATGGCGCCTTACTGCGCCGCCAAGCATGGCGTGATTGGCCTGACCCGCACGGCCGCCATCGATTATGGTGCGGCGGGTATTACCGTCAATGCGGTGTGCCCAAACCACGTCACTACTGGGCTCGGCGGCGCGCAGAACGCCTACTTTTCTGCCTTCAAGGGCATGAGCGAGTCCGCTTATCTCGAGGAGATGGCCGCACGCATACCGCTAAAACGGATTGGCCAAGCCGCTGATACCGCCGCAATGTGCGCCTTTCTCGCATCCGACGACGCAAGCTTCATCACTGGTGAAGCGATCAACGTGAGTGGTGGAGAGGAAGTGCACTGACGCGCGGCCGCACCGGATGACGCCCTTCAGATGGGCGCCGGTACCTGCGCCAGCCCCGACTCCAATTGCGGGAACCACAAGAGACACCACCTTTCTAGCAAGCAGAAAAAAGCCCCGCGAGGTTTTTACCTAGCAGGGCTTCTTGGCATGCGATGCCAGCGCTTTTAATCAGCCACCGAATCGGTATTTGATCGTTGCCATATAGGTCTGGGGCAAGTTGAAGTAAGGCGTGAACAGGATCGATTGGTTGTAGACCTTGTCACCACAGTTCTTGCACTCAACATTCAATTCCCATCGGTCGTTAGGCATGGTCACCTTTACGCCCGCATTCATCAACGTCACCGACTGGTTGTAACCAAGGCTTCGTGTGCCCGGGTACTGCGCGCCAATGTAGCGGAACATAATATTGGGTGTGATCGTGAAACCACCCAACCCGAAGTCCGCTGACGTACCCAATGTGTAGGTCTGGTGCGGACTACGCTTGGGCTCGGCGACATTACAGTTCGCGTCATAAGCCGCCAGGTTGGCGTTAGGCACAACACATCCACCAGGTAGGTCCTTGTACTCCGCGTTTTGCCAGCCCATTGAGGCAAAAATGTTCCAGTTGTCGGTCGGCACTGCAGTGATCTCAACCTCGATACCCGGCACTTCCAGTCCACCCGCGTTGGTAGTCAGGAACTGGCCATCGGGTGTGGCCGAGGTGGTCTGCAGATCCTCCAGATCGGAATAGAACATGGTGATATTGGTGCGCAACCGGCCATCCATCCAATCACCGCGCATGCCCAGTTCATAAGACCAGATGGTTTCAGGACCGAATGCCTGCAGTGCCGTCGAGCTCGAACCGCGGGCGTTCCAACCACCTGACTTGAAGCCGTTGGTGGCCGAGGCATACATCATCAGGTTATCCGAGAAGCGGTGCGCGTAGGCGATCCGCGGCGTGAACTCGTCTTCCGTCTGCACCAGCGGAATGCCGGCCGCCACCATATCTGCGGAATTCACTGTTCCGGAGAAATCGACGTCCTTTTCTTCATCGGTGTAGCGCACACCCAACGTCAAAGTGCCGTTCTCACCCACTTTGATGTCTGCCTGAGCGTAAACCGCAAAACTTTCCGTGGTGTTCTCCATTACCCGATCGGCAATGTTGAACCAAAGTGTCGAAGGAGCAACCGGAACCCCGAGAAACGCGCCGTCGAGATAGTCACGGAAATCGGTCGTGTTCTCCTCGTCCATGTAATAGACGCCGGTTTGCAAGAAAGCCCGGCCATCCATGATGTCGCCAGACCACTTTAGCTCTGCCGAGAACATATCGTGCTCGCCGATATTATCGATCACGAAGAAGTCAGGCAGCGCCTCGTTAAAGGGGAAGTTCAGCAGAAAATCATGATCGATCTGCCGGTTGCCCAAGATGAAGTTGGCGGTACCACCCCAGGCGTCCCAGGACAAATTCGAGGTCACGTTGAAGGTTTGCACCTCGTTACCGTACTCGGCCTTATTGCTGCCATCTGGCAGCCCAGCAGGCAGACCAGAAGTTGTATAGCGATCATCGTCATCGACAAAGCCATGAATATTGGCAAATTCAGTGGTGCCGCCATCAACGGCCAGATCCCAGGT
>JAAEZV010000014.1:1278-15414 GCA_018222695.1 Gammaproteobacteria bacterium | reverse complement strand
GCACTCCCACGGCGTCATCACATCGACACTACCATCCTCAGCTGCCACGATATCATCGGCACCCGCCTCCAGAGCGGCTTCCATCACCGCCTCTTCATCTGCCCCCGGGGCAAACTGGATGAGCCCGGTGCGGGAAAAGAGATAGGCTACCGACCCGTCTGTACCCAGATTACCGCCGCGCTTGGTAAAAGCGTGCCGCACCTCGGCGACCGTGCGATTGCGGTTGTCCGTCATCACTTCAACGAGCACTGCCACACCACCTGGCGCATAACCCTCGTAGGTCAGCTCCTCCATGTTGTCGGCTTCACCGGTGCCCGCGCCACGCGCGATGGCATTGTCGATGGTGTCCCGCTTCATATTGGCGCCAAGCGCCTTGTCTACCGCCGCGCGGAGTCGCGGGTTGTCTTCAACAACTGCGCCGCCTGCCCGCGCGGCCACCACCAGCTCCCGAATCAACTTGGTAAAGAGCTTGCCTCGCTTGGCGTCCTGCGCCGCTTTGCGATGCTTGATGTTCGCCCATTTACTGTGGCCTGCCATCGTGAATCAGTCCGCGGCGGGTTGCTCGGTGCGGCGAGGGCGCAGCGACAGCTCCCGCAGTTGCTGCTCCGAGACTTCACCCGGCGCCTCGGTCATGACGCATTGGGCACTCTGGGTCTTGGGGAAAGCGATGACGTCGCGAATCGAATGCCCACCCACCATCAACATGACGAGACGATCCAGACCAAAGGCGAGGCCCGCATGAGGAGGCGCACCGTGGCGCAGCGCGCTCAACAGGAACCCGAACTTGGATTCCGCCTCGGCCTCGTCAATACCTAAAAGCTCAAACACGGCTTGCTGCATAGCCTGATCATGAATACGGACGGAACCGCCGCCAATCTCGCTACCGTTCAGCACCATATCGTAGGCCTGTGACAGCGCGGCCTCGGGCTCTGCCCGTAAGGTCTCCACCGAACAGGCCGGCGCCGTAAAGGGGTGGTGCAAGGCGGTCATACCGCCGCGTTCATCGTGTTCGAACATGGGGAAGTCGACAACCCATAGCGGCGCCCACCCCTCTGCAATCTGATCCAGATCTGCGGCGACTTTGAGACGCAGTGCGCCCAGGGACTCATTAACCACCGAGCGCTTGTCGGCGCCAAAGAACAGAATATCGCCGTCTGCTGCGTCGAGCCGATCCAGCATCGCGAGCACGGTCTCGTCGGGCATAAACTTGATGATCGGCGATTGTAAACCTTCTATGCCCGCCGCGCGGTCGTTCACCTTGATCCAGGCCAGACCCTTGGCGCCATAAATGCCGACGTAGTCGGTGTAGTCATCGATTTCCTTCCGCGACAGCGACGCGCCGCCCGGCACCTTGAGCGCGGCCACTCGGCTTCCCGCATCGTTAGCGGGGCCACTGAACACTTTAAAATCGACTCCCGCCATTAGGTCATCGATTGATACCAACTCCCATGTAATCCGAAGGTCGGGTTTATCGGAGCCATAACGTTCCATCGCATCTGCCCAGGTCATGCGCGGAAACGCGCCCAACTCCACCTCGAGCTGCTCTTGGAACAGGCTGCACACCATCCCCTCGGTAATCGACATCACTTCTTCGGCATTAAGAAAAGCGGTTTCAATATCGATCTGGGTAAATTCAGGCTGTCGGTCCGCCCGCAGGTCTTCGTCCCGGAAGCACCGTGCGATTTGGTAGTAGCGGTCAAAACCCGAGACCATCAGTAACTGTTTGAAAAGCTGAGGAGACTGGGGCAACGCAAAGAATGCACCGGGCTGTGTTCTACTGGGCACCAGATAATCCCGCGCACCCTCGGGGGTTGCCCGCGTCAGTATCGGGGTTTCGATATCTAAAAAACCCTGCTCGTCTAGGTAGCGCCGGATGCTCGAGGTGATTTTCGCCCGGGCAATCAGATTCTGCTGCATCTCCGGCCGACGCAGATCCATAAAGCGGTAACGCAGACGGACGTCCTCACCCACGGAGTGGTGCTCATCGAGCGGAAAGGGTGGCGTTTGGGCAGCATTGAGAATCTCCAGAGTTTTACCCAGCACTTCTATCTTCCCCGAGGCCATATTCGGATTCACCGTCTCGGCCGAGCGTGCGCGAACGCGACCGGTGATGCGCAAAACGTACTCGCTACGTACGCTGTCGGCGCGCTGGAAGTGCTCTTCCGTGTCGGGGTCAAACACCACCTGCACCACGCCTTCGCGGTCGCGCATGTCGAGAAAAATGACACCGCCATGATCCCGGCGGCGATCTACCCAGCCACACAGCGTCACCGTCTGATCAATCAAATTCTCATCGATCAGGCCGCAGTAGTGGGTTCGCATCGCTGTTTCCATGGTGTGGTTTCCCGCCGTTAGCTGGCTTTGGAGGTATCGGTCTTTGCAGTGGCCGCCGGTTTCGACTCGGTTTTCTTGCTGTTCTCACCCGAGGCGCTGCCAGTTTCCGTTTTAGCGGCAGGCTTATCTGCAGTATCACTGCGCTCGCCCGCAATGTTTTTCTTGTCGCCAGTTTTGAAGTCGGTCTCGTACCAACCGCCACCAGACAAGCGAAAAGCAGGGGCACTCACCTGCTTCTTCAGAGCGGCTTTTCCGCACTCGGGACAGTCAGTCAAAGGCGCGTCGGCCAACTTTTGGATGGCCTCCAGCGAATGTCCGCATTCCTGACAACAATATTCGTAAATGGGCATAGTGCTCTCCCCGTGCAAAGTGTGATTTAAACCGGCTCTGCCTGAGGTTGTGGGTCTTCATATAAGGGCGCGGAGCGTACCGTAAACCCTGAATCAGTGAAAGATACGCGGAGCGTGAACATTCAGCTCCCTGCAGACAAAGCGACCAGAAAAGGCGCACGCCGCCGGGTCATGTAGGTTGCGCTCACAGATCAGTTGGCGAGGCGCTTCATTTTTTTCAGTGCGCGAATCCTGACACCAGTGGTCGCAGGCTTAGCCTTGAACCAGATTTCCTCCTTGGTGAACGGATTGATGCCTCGTCGGGCTTTAATCGCGGGTCGTCGGACAGTGGTGACTTTCATCAACCCCGGCAAGGTGAACTGGCCATAGCCCCGCTCACAAATGCTCGCTTCGATGAGCCGCTCCAAAGAACCCCATACTTTTTTCACCTCCGACTTAGTGACTCCGCTGTCTTCGGCCAGCGCTTCAAACATCTGTGATTTAGAGAGCTTGGTTTTGACCGGTTTCATTTTTTTGGCTTCAACCGCTTTTTCCAGTTGCTTGCCGGTTTGCTTCTTTCCCATTGGCCTGCCTCACGCGATAACCCTGATCAGGGCAGCATCGCCCAGAATGCTGCTGGAACGATTCAACAACAGGCGCCTGCCACCCACAAGCCCGTCACCACTATTCATCGGCATGTGATCAGCCGGTTGATCGCCGCCAACGCTGCGGCAACATCACCACGATTCACACCGCCACAACTGTACGGCCTGCATCCGCCCCCTTTAGAATGACCGTTACCGATGTGGAGTGTGTTATGCGAGCCAGTGAGTTCCTGCTGTCGACCCTGAAAGAGACCCCCTCAGACGCTGAGGTCGCAAGTCACCAGCTCATGCTGCGAGCTGGGTTGATCCGCCGGGTCGCTGCCGGCATCTATAACTGGATGCCGCTGGGACTCCGCGTGCTGCGCAAAGTTGAGCAAGTTGTCCGGGAAGAGATGGAACGCGCCGGCGCACTGGAGCTGAGTATGCCGGTGGTTCAGCCGGGGGAGTTGTGGGAAGAGTCTGGCCGCTGGGAGCTATACGGACCCGAGCTGTGTCGACTGGAGGACCGTCACCAGCGCCCGTTCTGTCTCGGGCCCACCCACGAAGAGGTCATCACCCAGATCGCCAAAAGCGAGATCAAGAGCTATAAACAGCTGCCGATCAACCTGTTCCAGATCCAAACTAAGTTTCGTGATGAAATCCGACCGCGCTTTGGCGTGATGCGCTCAAGGGAGTTCATCATGAAGGACGCCTACTCCTTTCATATTGATCAGGCGTCGCAGGAACAGACTTACTGGCGCATGCATGAAGCCTACACCGCCATCTTCACCCGGCTGGGTCTTGATTTCCGGGCGGTGGAAGCCGACACAGGCGCAATCGGCGGCGCACATTCCCACGAGTTCCATGTGCTGGCTGAAAGCGGCGAGGACGCCATTGCCTTCTCGACCGGCAGCGACTACGCGGCCAACGTGGAGCTGGCGCCGGCGCTGCCGGGGGTTGCTGCTGAGCAGCCGGAGACACCGGCTTTGGAGAAATTCGCAACGCCCGGCATGACCACGATTGATGCTCTCGCCGAGCAGCTAGGTATCCCGGCTGAGCAATCGATCAAAACATTGCTCGCCAAAGATGAGCAGGGCGAACTGGTGGCGCTGGTGGTTCGCGGTGACCATCGACTGAATGCCATCAAGGCCGCCAAATTGCCGGGCATGGCGTCGCCACTGGTGATGGCGGAACCCGACGAAGTAAAAGCCTGTTTGGGCGCGGGGTTTGGCTCGCTGGGCCCAGTGGGTGCCCCCTTCAGAGTCGTGGTGGATCACACCGCGGCGCAGATGCCCAGTTTCGTTTGCGGCGCCAATGAAGACGGCTACCACGTCAAGGGGGCTACCTGGCTCCGGGATGTCCCAAATGCTGAATTCGCCGATATTCGCGAGATCGTGAGCGGCGATCCCAGCCCCTGCGGCGAGGGTACCCTCGAGATTCGCCGCGGCATTGAGGTCGGCCATATCTTCCAGTTGGGCACCAAGTACTCTGAGTCAATGAATGCCTCTGTGCTTGATGAGCAGGGTCGCACCCAGCCGATGGTCATGGGTTGTTACGGCATTGGGATCACACGCATCGTCGCGGCCGCCATTGAGCAAAATCATGACGACAACGGCATCATTTGGCCCGCCGCCATGGCGCCTTTCGACGTAGCCATCGTCCCGCTGGGCATGGATAAGTCGGACGCCGTGCGCGAGGCCACCGAGCAGCTCTACGCCGACTGCGCTGATGCCGGCCTCACCGCTTTTCTCGACGACCGATCGGAGCGGCCAGGAGTCAAGTTCGCAGAGATGGAGCTTCTGGGCATGCCACTGAGGGTGACCGTGGGAGAACGATCGCTGGCCGGGGGCCAACTCGAACTCACCCAGCGACGCAGCGGCGAGACCGAGATAGTGGAACCCACAGACGTCATCGGACGTCACAAGCAGTTACTCACTGATGGCTGATTAATTTGCGCCACACACAGCTTGGGATTCTTCTCACTTTACTCCTGCTGACTGCTCCGGAACTCAGCGCCGAATCAGCAGGGGACCAAGCCGCGCTCAGCGCTTATCTGAACCGTGCTTTATCTGCGGAGGACGGCTTTGAAGATCGATACGCCGCTGAGGTCTGGCTAGTGGATATGCAGCAGCGGCTCGCCCGCTTTCTCGCAGACCCCTCAGAGCGCCTCGACCTGTTAACGCGGGTTCACCAGCAGGCGAGTGAACTCAACTTACCACCCGAGTTAGTGTTATCGGTGATCGAGGTGGAGAGCGCCTTCGACCGCTATGCGATCTCTCGCGTGGGTGCACAGGGCCTGATGCAGGTCATGCCATTCTGGAAAGACGAGATCGGGCGAAGCGACGATAACCTGACCGACACCCCGACCAACCTCCGTTATGGTTGTCATATTCTCCGCTTCTACCTGGATCGAGAAGATCAGAACCTTAGCCATGCACTGGCCGCCTACAACGGTTCCAGCGGGAGCCTGCGCTACCCCAATAAGGTGCGTGCAGCCTGGGAAAGCCACTGGCGCACCGCACCTCTCGACTGGTGAGGCTGTGCCCACGCGGGTAAACTCGCCACCTCGACAGAGAATCCCCAGATGCATTCGAACGCTGACACACTGCTGGCCCAACACCCCGACATCGAGACGGTAGAGGCCCTCATCACGGACTGTAATGGTGCAGCCCGCGGTAAATGGTTGCCGATTGAAAAGCTGCCCGCGCTCCTCTCAGATGGCATCAAACTCCCGAAGTCAGCCGTGGCGCAGGACGCCTGGGGTCGCGACGTGCCGCGGATTGCACTCGACAACGGAGATCTCGACGGGTGGTGTCGGGCGGTGCCGGAATCTCTGGTCCCGGTATTGACTGCCACCGGCGTGGATCGCGCGCAGCTGGTACTGACCATGTTCAAGGACGACGGCACACCCCTTCTCTCTGATCCGCGGCAGGTACTGGCGCAGATAGTCGATAAGCTCGGGAAAAAAGGTTTCGTGCCGAGAGTCGCCATTGAGCTGGAGTTCAACCTATTCAAACGCCCTGATGAAAACCAAGCATTGCGAGACGCGCTGCCTGCTGACAACGAAACCGGCGGCAATCTTTACGGTCTCAGTTCTCTCGATGAGCATGCGGCGTTGTTTGAAGCGCTGAAAGCGAGTTTTACGGTACAGGGACTGCCCTACGAAGGCGTGTTAAAGGAAGCGGCACCCGCCCAATACGAAATCAATGTTGCCTACTCCGACGACGCGGTCGCCTATTGCGACCAAATCATTCGCATGCAGCGATGTATTCGCGCCGTCGCGGAGCGATTCGATTCACTGGCGAGCTTTATGCCAAAGCCCATGGAGAATCAGGCTGGCAACGGCATGCATGCGCACTGCAGCCTGCTCGACACCTCAGGCCTGAATGTTTTTGATAACGGCGATGTCGATGGCACCCCTCTGCTGCGCCAAGCGGTCGCCGGATGCCTCGAACTCATGTCCGACACACATCTGATTTTCGCACCCAGTTACAACGCCTACCGTCGATTTCAAGCCGGGAATCACGCGCCGACGCAACCCAACTGGGGCTACGACAACCGCACCACCGCACTGAGAATCCCCGCCAGTCCCAGCCCGGCTACCCGCATTGAGCATCGCGTCGCCGGGGCAGACAGCAACCCATACCTGGCAGTGGCTGCGCTGCTTGCAGGAATCTACTTGGGCATTGACCGACAGTGTGAGGCCCCCGCTCCGATCAGCGGCAACGCATGGGTTGAGGACACGGACAACGTTTGCCTGCCTGGTCACATGGCGGAGGCCATCGCGCGATTTTCTGAATCTGCCAATGTACGCGAGACGCTCTCTGCGGAATTCCAATTCGCCTTCAGTGAGGTCAAAAAGCAGGAGCTGGCCGAGTTTGAGCGCCGCGTGACCGATTTTGAACTGGAAACCTACCTCTCCACCTGAATACCCCGTTACCCCACAGCCTCTATGGAGCACGCTATGACGACTGTTTTGGATTTTTCTGCCGCCCGGGCGAATGGTGAAGACACCGCGCTCAGTGAATTTGGCGGCAAGGTATTACTGATCGTGAATACCGCCTCCAAGTGCGGGTTTACCCCGCAATATGAGGGACTGGAGTCGCTGCAAAAATCCTTCGGCGACCGCGGCTTTTCGGTACTGGCTTTTCCCTGCAATCAATTTGGCGGTCAGGAGCCCGGCAATGAGGAAGAAATTCAGTCCTTCTGCGACCTGAACTACCAGACCAGCTTCCCGCTGTTCAGCAAGATTGAGGTCAATGGCGCGGCCAGCCACCCGCTATTCGCTCACCTGAAAGAGCAGGCGCCCGGCGTGCTGGGCAGCAAGCGCATCAAATGGAACTTCACAAAGTTTTTGATCAACCAGCAGGGTGAGGTGGTCAAACGCTACGCACCGTCGACCAAGCCCGAGGCCATCGCAAGCGACATAGAAGCACTGCTCTGACGCGGCTCAGTGCTCTCTCGTCTCTCGGAAGCGAATATCGGGCCAACGCTCCTCCATGAGTGAGAGATTGACGCGGGTCGGCGCCAAATAGGTGAGATAACCACCGCCGTCTTCCGACAAGTGCTCCGCCGCTTTCTTGCGGAACTCCTCCAGCTTGCGCTCGTCCTCGGCCTCTATCCAGCGAGCCGTGTAGATATTGACCGGCTCGTAGAGTGCCTCGACCTTGTATTCGTCTGCCAAACGATAAGCCACCACGTCGAACTGCAACTGACCGACCGCACCCACAATGAGGTCACTATTGTTCAATGGCGAAAACACCTGCGTCGAGCCTTCCTCGGATAATTGTTGCAGGCCTTTTTGCAGCGCTTTGGTCTTCATCGGATCTGTCAGACGAATACGACGGAATAACTCGGGGGCAAAATGGGGGATGCCGGCAAAACGCAGTGCTTCCCCAGTGGTAAAGGTATCGCCGATCTGAATCGTGCCGTGGTTGTGCAAGCCAATAATGTCCCCCGCGACCGCGGACTCCACCAGCGTGCGATCTCCCGCGCGGAAGGTCACCGCGTCTGCAATGCGGACATCCTTGTCGATGCGCACGTGACGCATTTTCATGCCCTTGTCATAGCGGCCTGAGCAAATCCGCATAAACGCAATGCGATCCCGGTGTTTCGGGTCCATATTTGCCTGAATCTTGAAAACAAAGCCGGTGAAATCGGGCTGGGATGCCTCAATCAGTCGCTCTGATGAGATTCTGGGCTGTGGAGAAGGCGCCCACTCGACAAAGTCATTGAGCATCTCCCTGACACCAAAATTTCCCAGTGCCGTCCCGAAAAAGACCGGTGTCAGCTGACCGGCCAGAAAAGCCTCAAGGGAGAACTCGTGAGAGGCACCGCGGACTAGCTCGATCTCCTCGACAAAATTATCGTACTCCTCCGCCAGCAAGGCTCTGGCCTCATCGGAATCGAGACCCGCAATCAGATCTTCCACTGCCAGCGCACTACCGTCCCCGGGTTGGTATCGATGAATCGTATCGGTGTAGAGGTTGTAAACGCCGCTGAAATCGCGGCCCATGCCGATGGGCCAGTTGATGGGCGCGCCGGCAATGCCCAGCACTTCTTCAACCTCGTCCACCAGTTCGATGGGGTCACGGATGTCACGGTCGAGTTTGTTGACGAAGGTGATGATGGGCGTGTCACGGAGGCGGCAGACATTCATCAGTTTGATGGTACGGTCCTCGACGCCCTTGGCGCCGTCGATCACCATGAGCGCGGAATCGACCGCCGTCAGGGTCCGATAGGTGTCCTCCGAAAAGTCCTCGTGGCCCGGTGTATCCAATAAGTTCACCCAGCGCTCTTTGTAGGGGAACTGCATCACCGAGGACGTGACAGAAATACCGCGCTCCTGCTCCAGCGCCATCCAGTCCGAGGTCGCATGTGGCCCGCGCTTACCCTTCACGGAGCCGGCTACCTGAATTGCCTGACCGAGTAGCAGCAGCTTCTCAGTCATAGTCGTCTTACCCGCGTCGGGGTGAGAAATAATGGCAAAGGTGCGGCGCGCGTCGATGTCGCGCTGTAGTTCAGACATGGTGGCTCCTCGGAGGAGGCGCGATTATGCCAGCCAATACCGCTGGCGTCAGTCCGCTGCCGGTAACAGCGCCTCTAGGTGTCTGAGCAGTGCCTCTCCCACGTCATCCATGTCGGGGCAGTCGGACCCCATGAGCGTTGCGATAGACGTGACCTCAAGCCCCTCATAACCGCAGGGATTAATGCCACTAAAAGGGCTGAGATCCAGATCGACGTTGAGTGACAGACCGTGATAGCTGCGCCCTTTGCTGACCTTCAAACCCAACGCCGCGATTTTACATCCGTCGACATACACGCCCCGCGCATCGGGATCGCCATAGGCCTCGATGCCCCACTCCCCCAACACCTGCACCAGTGCGGCCTCGAGCAGGTTGACCAGCTGTCTGACATTGACATTGGCCCGACGCAGATCGTAGAGCACATAGGCAACCCATTGGCCGGGGCCGTGATAAGTCACCTGGCCACCGCGATCGATCTGAATAATGGGCACTTCACCGGGATCGAGCACGTGCTCCGGCTTGCCAGACAGGCCCTGTGTATAGACGGGCGGGTGCTGTAACAGCCAAATTTCATCTTCGGTGTCAGGGGTGCGCGACGCGGTAAAGGTCTTCATCGCTTCGAAGGTCGAATCAAAGTCGACCGTGCCTAAACGCCGACACAACACGGTATCAGAGCACCATGGATACCAGACCGGTATCCATCAGATCCTGATGAATCAGACGCAGCTGTTCCTCGCTCTGCGCTTCAATGGTGATGGTAATCGACTGAAAAGTGCCGTTGCGGGAGTCCTTAACCAGCACGTCCTGCTCCGAAAATCCGGCTGCATGCTGATTGAATACAGACATCACCGCAGGTTGAAATGCTGATCCAGCCCTGCCCAGCACCTTGATGGGGTACGCACAGGGAAAAACAATCTTTGGCGGGTCCTCACTCACTGCCGATCAACCCAGTAGCTGCTGAAACCATAACACTATGGTGTCCCACAGCCGCGCAAAAAAGCCGGCGGGCTCCACCGCTTCGAGGACCTCCAACATCGCTTCACCCACTGGCTCTCCGGCTCGGGTCAGCACCACCCGCCCCACCACATCACCGACCCCAAGGGGGGCAATCAGTGGCGCATCAATCTCGATCGTCGGGGTTATCTCGGCGGTACTTCTGGGCAGCGTCAGCACGACATCCGTCGTCACTCCCAGCGCGACTTGCGATACCCGACCTTTCCACACTCGACCCTGAGCGAGTTGAGCTCCGCCCCTAAGCGGAGTCGCAGTCTCATAAAAGCGAAAGCCGTAGTTCAATAGGCTGCGGGTTTCCGATTTTCGGCTCGATGTGGAGCTACTGCCCATGACCACCGAGATCAGGCGCATACCCTCGCGCTTCGCCGAAGCGACAAGACCATAGCCCGCCACGCTGGTATATCCGGTCTTTAACCCATCCACGGAGTCGTCTTCCCGCAGTAAATGATTACGGTTGTACTGCGTGATGTCGTTGTAGGTGTAGCTCTGCTCTTTATACACAGCATAACGCTCGGGATGATTGCGAATAGCGGCGGCGGCCGTCACGGCAAGATCGCGCGCCGTCGATAAATGCTCGGGGTGGGGCAAGCCATGGCTGTTTTCAAAGTGCGTGCCCGTAAGCCCCATTTCTTCTGCGTAGCGATTCATTAGATCGACAAACGCCGTCTCACTGCCGGCAATATGCTCGGCAATCGCAACCGTTGCGTCGTTGCCGGATGAAATCACAATGCCGCGCTCTAGCTCCGCCACCGTGACTGGCTTGCCAGGCTCGATCCACATCAGCGACGAGCCCTCAAATACGGGATTTTGCGACCAGGCATTGCGACTCACCGGCACAACATCGTTCAGGCCCAGCCGACCCAGCTCGACCTCCGAGGCGAGGATATAGGCGGTCATGAGCTTGGTCAGACTCGCAGGCGGCAACTGCAGGTCGGGATTGTGCTCGACCAGCACGGCCCCGGTGTCGAAATCGACGAGCAGGTAGGAATCGGCGTTGATCGCCGGCGGCGTGGGCACCAAAGCCGAGTTGGCCGATCCAGCCAGCGGTAGCCACAACATAGTGATCAGGCACCAAACTGAGCGCTTCATATTCGCTCTCGCTCCTGTCATCGACGGGTTCTCCTGAGGGTCAAAACGGGACCGCGCCAGTGTACGCGTGCGAGGCGTCTGATGAAAATCACCTCTCAAGGTAATGGCTGCGGTGCCGGATAGCCCGCTTCGATCAATACTGCCCGGGCCTGCTCTAGCGCCTGCATGTCAGAGAAGGGTCCGACTCTAACGCGGTGCAGCCGCCGGCCACCGCTGTCTACGGCGCTGACAGAAACAGGGTAAGCCCATGTGCTGCTGATCTTGCTGCCGAACTCGCCCGCGGCAGTCTCGGAGGTGTACGCACCCAGTTGCAAGTAACGGTAGGTGGCAGCCTCGAGTTCACGACGGTCATCGACCCCCGCCAGATCGACCGATTCCACCAGTACGGTCGCAGTGCCCTGCTCGGCGAAGCCAAGCTGCAAAGCCGCACCATATGACAGGTCGATCAGACGGTCCGGGTGAAAGGGGCCACGATCGTTCACCCGCAATACCACGGTGCGATCGTTGCCCAAGTTGGTCACGCGGACATAGGTCGGAATCGGCAGTGAGCGATGCGCAGCGGTGGCGCCGTACACGTCAAAGATTTCGCCGTTGGCGGTGGGTCGGCCCTGAAATTTCATGCCATACCATGAGGCGACACCCTGCTCGCGATAGCCCCGCGCACTGCCGCGCACGGTGTAGAAGGCTCCGTTCACTTCATAGGGACTGCGATTACCCTCGGCCAAGAGGGGGTCGGGCCGGGGAGTGGCGTCCTGCCATGGCGACCGATCGGAAGAGGATGGTGCAAAGTCTCCCTGCTCTGTCGGTGCGGCATCGCGATGGGTCGAGCACGCGGTCAAAGCAACCGAGGCGCAGCACATTGCGCCAATCAACAGGCGCCTCAAGAGCCTGCGCGCGCCGCCGCAATCGCCTGACTGAGCTCCCATACCGCCATGGCATACATCGCGCTGTGGTTGTAACGCGTGATGACATAGAAATTTTGCAGTCCCAGCCAGTACCGCATACCGTCTTCCTCCTCGAGCCGGAGCGGCGTCGCCAGCCCCGCGGGGTCGAGTGGATCGGTGGGCTCGAGCCCCTCCAGTGCCAGCGCGGCGACCGTTTTCTTGGGCTTCAATCCACCCTCGAAAATCGCCGGGTCGGGATCATCGGCGATGCCGTCGATCACGACCTGCTCACCTGAGCGCCAGCCATGGGCCTCAAGATAATTCCCCACACTGGCAATGGCATCGGCCGGGTTGTCCCAGATATCCGGCGCACCATCGCCCTCGTAACTCCTCGCATAGGCGCGATAGCTCGACGGCATGAACTGGCCGTATCCCATAGCGCCCGCATAAGAGCCTTTCAACGCCAGTGCGTCCTTACCCGACTCCCAGGCCAGCACCAGAAATTGCTCCAGTTCTCCGGTGAAAAAAGGCGAGCGTCGCGGATAGTCGAACGCCAGTGTTGCCAGTGCATCGATCACGCGATAACTCCCCGTGATCCGGCCGTAATAGGTTTCCACGCCGATGATCGCCACCACCAACTCCGCCGGCACGCCGGTGAGGACCGCGACCGATTGCAGAGTGCCCGCGTGGTCGCTCCAGAACGAGACGCCCTCGCGAATCCTACGATCGGTTAAAAAGATTTCTCGGTACTCGTACCAGGCCTTGGTTTTTTCCGCCGGTCGTGAGATGGCATCGAGAATACTTTGCTGCCGCTCCGCGGCGTCGATCAACTGCTGGGCCCAATCGGGATCCACACCCGCTTCCTGCGCGGCGGCGATCACTTGCTGCACAGCTTCTCTGTCACTGTAATCTCCGGCCAGGGCCGGGTTAGACAGGGTCAGTCCTGTGCACAGAAGCACTATGCGACAGCCCACCCGACACCCACGTGCGAACCTCGATTGCCGGAGTTGGTTTGTCGTGATCATCGAGAAAGGACCCTCTTTTCAGTGCTGATAGCGCTGAGAATACCGAAACTCAGCAACAAGGTGACAATCGACGTACCACCAAAGCTGACAAAAGGCAGCGGCACGCCCACAACGGGGAGGATCCCTGCGACCATACCCATGTTCACCACGACATAAACCCCAAACGTGAGGGTGATCGCACTGGCCAATAACCGGCCGTAGCTGGTCTGCGCCGTGAAGCTAATCCACAGGCCCCGGGCAACCACCGAGCCGTAAAGGAGCAACAATAAAAGCACACCGCGTAACCCCCACTCCTCGGCCAGCACCGCGATAATGAAGTCGGTCTGACTCTCGGGCAAAAAATCTAGGTGGGACTGGGTGCCCTGCAGATATCCTTTTCCGGACCAGCCACCCGAGCCAATGGCGGTCTTGGATTGAATGATGTTCCACCCTGCGCCCAATCTGTCCGCCTCCGGGTCGAACAACGTCAGGATGCGTTGCTTTTGATAGTCCCGAAGCAGGAACAACCAAGCGGGCCATATACAGACCAGCGCCGCCAGCGCACCCGAGAGAATCTGCCACCAGCTGACGCCCGCCATGAAAACCACAAACGCGCCGCTGGCACCCACCAAAATGGCAGTACCCAGATCCGGCTGGGTCGCGATCGCGGCGGCCGGCAGCACAATAATCAACAGTGCCGTCACGGTGGTGCTCGGCCGCGGCGGCAGGGCATGCCGCACGACCCACGCTGCCACCATTAACGGCATGGCAATCTTCATGATCTCTGAGGGCTGAAAGCGGATAAACCCCAAGCTGAGCCATCGCTGCGCGCCCTTTGCCCCCACCCCAAAGAAGGGGACTAGTAGCAGCAA
>JAAEZV010000014.1:0-1268 GCA_018222695.1 Gammaproteobacteria bacterium | reverse complement strand
GTATCGAGGCGAAACTGGGCCACGACCAGCAGCACAGCAAAACCCACCACGAAATTGCGGATCTGCCGATTGACCGTATCCCAATCGCCATCGGATGCACTAAAAAGCACGAACAAACCCGTTGTCATAATGGCCAGCATGGGCAGCAATAGCACCACGTCGAGGTGAAGTCGTTCCGCGGGCGTTTGCGCTCTGGCGAAGTCCCGGTCAGAGCCCTCGAAAAAACGGGTGTACTCAGACATCGCTCGCCTCGCTCAACCAGGCATCCATAATCCGCCGGGCGACCGGTGACGCAGCACCACTGCCCCCGCCGTTTTCGGCGATGACCGCAACCACAATGCGCGGATTTTCAACCGGCGCAAACGCGACAAACAACCCGTGGTTGCGGTTACGCTCGCTAATGGCGTCTTCGTCATAAATTGCATCTTGCGCGATGCTGACCACCTGCGAGGTGCCGGTCTTACCCGCAATTTGGTAACCGATACCCCTCGCTATCCCAGCCGCAGTCCCGCGAGGGGAGTGGACGACATCCACCATACCCGCCACGACCGCCTGCCAGTCAGCCTCATCCACTGGTATGGGCGGGCGCTGCACCCCACCGACCGTCAGATCATCGACGCGATGAACAACCGAAGGTACGAAGCTCTCGCCCTTGTTTGCCAGCACCATTACTGCCTGTGCCAACTGCAACGGTGTGGCCAACATATACCCCTGACCAATCCCGGCGCTGATGGTTTCACCCGGGTACCAGGGCTCGCCCAATGCCGCGCGTTTCCAATCGGTGCTGGGCAGAATGCCGTCCTGCTCACCGGTAGTATCAATGCCCGTGCGCTGGCCAAGGCCGAAGGGCTGAAGTACCTCAGACATGGCGTCGATACCCATGCGGTGCGCGAGGTCGTAGTAATAGGTATCGCAGGACTCGGCGATGGCCATTCTCAGATCCACCGTCTCCGCATGACCCGTGCCGCGGACACGCAGCGTCCAGTCCCGATAGCGGCGATCATCGCCTGGAAGCCGGTACCAGCCAGGGTCAGGTATCTCGGTGTCAGGCGTGATGAAATCCCGGGCCAACGCGCCCAGACTGATCAGCGGCTTGACCGTGGATCCGGGTGGGTACTGCCCCTGAACGGCACGATTAAGGAGCGGCGTATCCAGTGAGCCGCGGAGCTCTGCATAATCGGAGTAGCTGATCCCTTCAACAAAGAGGTTGGCGTTGTAGCTGGGGTTCGACACCATGGCCAGCACGCCACCGGTAAGCGGATCGAGCG
>JAAEZV010000385.1 GCA_018222695.1 Gammaproteobacteria bacterium | reverse complement strand
TGAGGCCGAGGGGGCGCGAGTCGAGGTGGCGCTATTACCCGCACTGCTGGAAAGTCTCGATTCAGGGCAGGGCGTTGTGGTGGCCTACGGACAGGATGAGGCGGCTGCCAGGGCGAGTATTCCGCCGCAGTTTCACGATCAGATGCAATGGCGTCAGGGGGGACTCTCCGAGGCGCTATTGTTGGCAGAGCCTGCCCCCGCCGGCCCCGATCTGCGACAGGGAGCGTTTGCACCGCAACTGCCGCTCAAGCGTTGGTGGGGAGTCTGGCAACAGGTTGCCGTCGCTTTGGGCGTGGCATTGATCCTGAAGACCGGACTATCCGTCGCCGATTATCAGACCCTTAAGGCAGAGGACCTGCAGCTGCGACAGGCGATTCAGGACAGTTATCGTCGTATCAACCCCAGGGGTGCCGTCGTGGACGCGGAGAAGCAGCTCAATCGTCAGCTGGCTGAGTTGGGCGCCGGTGCGCAGCACCGGGCATTCACCCCTGTCTTGGTAACGCTGCTCGGTGCAGCGGGTGCCGTCCCTGATATTACGCTGACCTCAGTCAACTTTAGCGGTGGACGCGAGATTCGCGTCAATCTGTCAGCGCCAAACTTCCAGTCCGTGGAGCTGGTCCGGGAGCAGCTTGGCCAGCGCTCGCTGCAGGCGAGTCTGGAGAGCTCCAATGCTCGCGGGGACGGCGTTGTGGCGAGACTGCGGGTGGAGATCTGATCATGCGTCAGTGGTTTGAATCGCTTCCCAGTCGGGATCAGATTGCGCTCATGGCGCTCGTCGCAGCCTTGGGGTTGTGGCTCTTTGTGCAGCTGATTTTTATTGAGCTTGATGGGCGCCGGGCGCGTTTGACTGAAGGTAACCAGGCGTTGGCTGAAAAGCTGATTCGCGTCGACCTGAAGGTAGAGCAACTCGCAGCGTTGCGCGCCGGCGGAAGCGATCAGAAAATCAATTTGACTCGCACACTCAGTCAAGCCAGTGAGGCCAATGGCCTCGCTGTTAAACGATTGCAACCCAATAGCCGAGGCGAGGTGCAAATCCGTTTCGAAGGCGTGGCGTTCGACAATCTGCTGCAATTTCTTGAGCAGATAGAGGGCGTATCGGGCCTGGCAGTGCTGGATGCTTCGGTCAGTAGCGCGGGCCGCAGTGGCGGTGTGAATGCCACTTTCAGGGTGGCGGGCACCTGAGGTGAATTGGCTCACGCAACACCATCGCCTCGTAGCAGTCGCACTCTTGTCGCTGCTCATGCTGTCGCAAATCCCCGCGCGGTTACTGACTCTGTTTTTGCCCACCACGGTGGCGCTTTCAGGTCTCTCGGGGACGGTATGGTCGGGACAGGCCGTCAGGGCCTGGGCCACGGTAGAGGGTCAGCCATTCATGTTGGGACGCGTGCAGTGGCAGCTTCAGCCCTGGCGACTCGGTTGGGGCACGCCCCTGACCCTCACCAGCGAGTGGGGCGATCAGGTATTCACAGGCCGCATGGGTATAAGGGTGTCGGGTCTCTCGGTGCTGCGCGATGTCAGCGTTAACCTCGACACGAGGGTATTGCGCGAGATATTTCCGCTCTATCTGGGCGGCACATTATCCGGGAGTTTTGACCGCATTGAGGTTGAGCAGGTGGGTCTGAGGCAGGCGCAAGGCACACTGTATCTTCAGAACGCGGCCTGGACGGCGAACAGTGGCAACATACCCTTGGGCGATTACCGTATCGATGTATCGGGCGCCGCGAGGTCAGCCGACGGGATTGTGGGCACGGTTGTGACTGAGGGTGGGGCGCTCGCGTTAGACGGCGAACTGAACCTCTATACCGATGCCTACGCAGTCAAACTCAGCGCGAGTGGCCCGGTGGCCAGAGATGACGGTTTTCGACGGGCGGTATCGATGCTGGCGACGCCCACTGCCGAGGGCTTTGACATTGCCTTGCAAGGGCAGTTGTAAGGTTGTTATTCGATGCGTCCTTACGTAGTTTTCGATCCCGATAGGTAACAATCCATTCGCCGGCGAGATATGTGCTGGCGAGGCAACAGTAGGTAGGAGATCTCAATGACGGCAACCGGAAATGCGGTGTGGTCTAGCCGATTCGCGTTCATTATGGCGTCGGTGGGCTTCGCTGTTGGTCTTGGCAATATCTGGCGTTTCCCCTACGTGACAGGTGAGAACGGCGGTAGCGCCTTCGTGGTGATCTACCTC
>JAAEZV010000384.1 GCA_018222695.1 Gammaproteobacteria bacterium | reverse complement strand
GGTGACCACCCCGAGGCCAAACCGGTGTTCGATATGGACAGCATCTCGGCGCTGAGTATGGTGCGCCACATGCGCGACGAGCAGCAATTCCTCAGCGGGCGCACCATCAGCGCACCGCCACGGCTATTTTTGGGTGGCGCCGCGAACCCCTTCGCACCGCCCTTGGATTTTCGCCCGCACCGCATGGCGAAAAAGATCGCCGCCGGCGCACAGTTCATCCAGACCCAGTACTGCTTTGACATCGAGCGGATGAAAACCTTCATGGCGCAGGTGCGCGACATGGGTCTTCTTGAGAAAGCTTATGTACTGGCCGGTGTCGGCCCGCTGGCGTCAGCGAAAGCGGCTGAGTGGATCCGCAAAAACGTGGCGGGGGTGCACATTCCCGATGAGGTGATCAAACGCCTGGCCGGCGCCGAAGATCAGAAACAGGAAGGCGTGAATCTGTGTATCGATCTCATCGAACAGGTCCGCGAAATTGAGGGCGTGAGCGGCGCACACATCATGGCCTACCGCATGGAAGACCGTATCGGCGAAATCGTTACCCGCTCCAACGCCTTGGGCGACAGAGAACCCTGGCGACCGGCTCCTTAGCCGATTCACTTGGCCAAGGCCCCCCACTATCACTCGCTATCAATTCCCATAACTTCCAATAACTTCCAATAACTTCAAATCACTTCAGGCAACACTCATGACGACAACCACCATTAGCTCAGCAACCCGGGAAGTGCATATCGGCTTCGATCAGCCTTTTGTCATTATCGGCGAACGTATCAACCCAACTGGCCGTAAGATTCTCGCCGAGGAAATGAAGAACGGTGATTACAGCCGGGTCGAGTCCGACGCCCTGGCGCAAGTCGCGGCAGGCGCCCACATGCTCGACGTCAATGCGGGTATCCCTCTGGCAGACGAGCCCCGCATCCTCGCCGAAGCGGTACAGCTGGTGCAGTCGATTACCGATGTCCCGCTCAGCATCGATTCCTCCATTGTCGAGGCCTTGGAAGCAGGGCTCGCGGTCTATCAGGGCAAAGCACTGGTAAACTCTGTCACCGGTGAAGACGAAGTACTCGAGCGAGTATTACCACTCGTCGCCAAATACAAAGCCGCCGTGGTAGCGATCTCCAATGACGAGACGGGCATCTCAGAGGACCCCAACGTGCGTTTTGCCGTGGCCAAAAAGATTGTTGAGCGGGCAGCAGATTATGGCATTCCCTATAGCGACATCGTCGTGGACCCACTGGTCATGCCCATTGGCGCGATTAACACTGCGGGCGTGCAGGTCATGGCGCTGGTACGACGACTACGGGAAGAGCTCAAGGTGAACACCACCTGCGGCGCGTCGAACGTGAGTTTTGGCCTGCCCAACCGCAATGGCATCAATGCCGCATTTCTGACTATGGCTATGGGGGCAGGCATGACCTCTGCCATCACCAGCCCGCTTCACCCTGAAGTCATGCAGGCCGTGCGCGGCGGTGACGTGATGATGGGTCACGACCCCGATTGCAGAAATTGGATTCGCGCCTACCGTGAGCCCGCTGCCGAGGGCGAAGGCCGTGGCGGCCGTCGCGCTGGCCGCGCCGGTCGACGCAGGAGCGCTTAATCCTTGGCAGAGGGCGACGTCAAAGTCCTGTTCATGCCCTCAGGCCGGCGGGGATTTTTCCCGCGCGGCACCCCCCTCTTGGACGCCGCCCGAAGTCTCGGGGTCGATATCGACTCGGTCTGCGGCGGGCGCGGCCTCTGCGGCCGTTGCCAGATTAGCTGCGTCACGGGTTCCTTTGCCAAGCACCAGATTGAATCTGATGTTGACCATCTCTCGCCTTTCTCCGCGACCGAGGAGAAGTTTGAGGAGCGCAAAGGCCCATTAAAGGAAGGCCGGCGCCTCAGCTGCCACACCACCCTGCTCGATGATGCCGTGATTGATGTCCCGGCGGAGAGTCAGGTTCACCGACAGATCGTACGTAAAGAGATGGAATCCCGCGATATCCGGCTGGATACCGCCACACGGCTTTACTACGTGCAGATCGCCGAGCCCAGCCTCGAAGATCCCCGCGGCGAAATGCAGTTCCTGTTCGAGGCCCTCGAGCGTGAATGGGGTGTGACGGGGCTCACGCTGGCCAATTCGCAGCTTCATGCGCTGCAAGCGGCGCTCACACGCGAAGATCGTGGTGTCACGGTGGCGGTCTACCAAGAGCATC
>JAAEZV010000383.1 GCA_018222695.1 Gammaproteobacteria bacterium | reverse complement strand
GCCCGCGCCGCGATACCCCATATCGAGGCAGGCGCGCACACAGGCATCGCCAATCTCGTTGCGCAGGGCATCATCGATACCCGGGGCGGGTGCCTCCTCGATGACTTTTTGATGGCGGCGCTGCAGCGAGCAGTCGCGATCACCGAGATGAATCGCATTGCCCTGCCCGTCCGCCAGCACCTGAATTTCGACGTGGCGCGGCCGCTGCAGAAATTTCTCCATATAAACAACCGGCGAGCCAAAGGCCGCTTGGGCCTCGGACTGTGTCACCTGTATCGAGGAGAGCAGCACCTCTTCGTTGTGCACCACCCGCATGCCGCGACCACCACCGCCGGCAGCCGCCTTCACAATCACCGGGAAACCGATTTCTCTCGCGATCCGAATCACCTCGTCCGGATCGTCGGGGAGCGCACCTTCAGAGCCCGGTACCGTCGGCACACCGGTACGCTGCATCTGCTGCTTGGCTGACACCTTGTCACCCATCAACCGGATGGTGTCTGCGGTAGGGCCAATGAAAGTAAAGCCGCTCTTCTCTACCTGCTCGGCAAAGTCAGCGTTCTCTGACAGGAAGCCGTAACCGGGGTGAATGCCGTCTGCGTTGGTCAGCTCGGCCACGCTGATAATAGAGGGCACGTTAAGGTAGCTCTGGGCCGATGGCGGCGGGCCAATACACACGGCCTCGTCAGCGAGGCGAACGTGCTTGAGGTCCCGGTCGGCTGTGGAGTGCACGGCCACGGTCTTGATGCCCAACTCTTTGCAGGCGCGCAACACGCGAAGCGCAATTTCGCCGCGGTTGGCGATCAGTACTTTTTCAAGCATGGGGAATGTCCTTTTGGGGTCGCTCACCCACGCTTCAGGAAATGGAGATCAGGGGCTGATCAAACTCGACGGCTTCGCCGTTCTCAACGTGAATCGCAGTGACCGTGCCAGCGCGATCGGCTTCAATCTGATTCATCATCTTCATGGCCTCGACAATGCAGAGCACGTCGCCGACGCGCACGGTCTGGCCGACCTCGACAAACGAGGGCGCTTCGGGGCTGGGAGAGCGATAAAAAGTACCTACCATGGGCGACAGCACCGCGTTGTCGGCCACCGGCGCGGGGGCGGGTGCCGCGGACTCAGCAGCGGGTGCCTCAACCGGAGCGGGCGCGGGCGCAGCAGCAGGGGCGGCAGGCGCCGGCGCCGCATACGCGACCGGTGCTGCAGGCGGGTTGCCATGACGGCTGATGCGAACCGATTCCTCGCCCTCTTTGATCTCGATTTCGCCGATATTCGACTCTTCCAGCAGTTCGATCAGTTTTTTGACTTTGCGAATATCCATGTGGGTTCCTTCAATGGGTCGTGGAATGGGTGTCGAGGGACTGAAGCACTGCCGCCAATGCGCAGTCGTAGCCGAAGCTGCCGAGTCCCGAGATCACCGCCTCAGCGATGTCCGAGATATAACTGTGATGCCGAAAAGGTTCGCGGGCGTATACGTTGGAAATGTGCACCTCGATGCATGGAATATCGACACCCGCCAGGGCGTCGCGCAACGCGACGCTGGTATGAGTAAAAGCCGCCGGATTGATGATGATGAACTGCGTTCCATCGGCACGCGCCTGATGAATCGCCTCGATCATTTCCTGCTCGCTATTGCTCTGTAGACAGGTCAGGCTCGCGCCCGCACGCTCGGCTTCGGATTGCAGACGATGGTTAATTTCGTCCAAAGTCTCCGAACCGTAGATCTCGGGCTCGCGGGTACCCAACAGATTGAGGTTGGGTCCATGTAATACCAGGATTGCCGCCATGGGCTGATCCGCCAATATGGGTAACAGGGGCGCGAGTGTGTCGCAGAAACTACCCGGAGTCCACTTTTTTGGTCATTTGTACTCTTTTTCGCGACGTTAGCCGCAAAATCAGCGAAAATTCCCTGCATCTGAGCGACCTAGGGATGGGCTTGAGCCACCACAGATAGGCCTCTAACGGCGGTAAAAGAGCGGTTCGGACCTTCGTTGCGCTGCCAGCTGCTCACTGACTCCGATAAGCCGGCATTCCGGGACCCTGTCGAGGCCCAAACCCCCGCACCCTTTCAGGGCGCACCGTCAAAGCCAGGATGGCTGGCCCTAATTCAACGCAAGCTGCAACAGCGCGATCGCTCATTACGCCTATCATGCAACTGGGTGACCTCTACCACGAGGTGGCGACGCGAATCCG
>JAAEZV010000382.1 GCA_018222695.1 Gammaproteobacteria bacterium | reverse complement strand
TCTACAACCACTTGACATTGTTTCGCAAAGTGTCCACGAAGCGTAGAAGTCTGTCCTGTGCCACGTCTTTTTCTGAGAGCACGTCCCTCACTAACAAGTCTGCATGGGTATCTGCCAACAAGTGGATTACGCGAACCGGGCGCGTTTGACCCTGCCTGTGAAGCCTAGCGTTGAACTGCTGATACAGCTCCAGCGACCACGACAAACCAAACCACACAATCAAAGACCCGCCACGTTGAAGGTTTAGCCCGTGCCCTGCACTGGCCGGGTGAGCAAGCATGACCGGCACCTGACCTTTGTTCCATTTATCGATCAAGGTTGCGTCTTTTTTCAGCACCACCGCGCCCTTGATCGCCTTGCAGATCCGCTCGGCGTCGGATTGAAAGTTGTAGGCGATCAGCACCGGCTCGTTGGATGCCTCGATGATCTCTTTGAGCGCCTCGATCTTGGCGTCGTGCAGCACCTCATAGCCCTCGCCGGTGTACAAGGAGCCCGAGCTGACTTGCAGCAGCTTGTTTATCTTCACCGCCGCGTTGGCCGCGAGCACCTCGCCCTGATCCAGCTCGATCAGGAACTCGTCCTGCATCTGCTTGTACGCCTTCTGGGCCTTGGGCGGCAGCGACACCACCACATCGCTGTCGATGCGCTGCGGCAGCTCAAGGTAGTCCTCGGCATCCATGCGTAGCACCAGATCGGCCACCCTCTCCTGCAACAGATCAACGCGATCAGCTCTGACTTCATACTGAGACCATTGCGGGTTGCCGACTTGGCGGCAGTATGTTTCAAAGAACTTGCCCCGGGTGTCGCCAAGGCGCTTGCCTTTATCCAGCAGATAGATCTGGGGCCACAGCTCCATCAGGCTGTTCGGAGCCGGTGTCCCGGTGAGCTGCACCATTCTCTTGATCTTTCCCGACTTCACCACCTGCCGCAGTGCCTTCCATCTCTTCGAGCTGTGACTTTTGAATGAGCTGGACTCGTCTATTACGACGGCGTCGTAGTGCCACTCGCGCTGCAAAGCGTTTACCAACCACGGTACGTTCTCCCTATTGATGATGTGTATGGGTGCCGAGGAGTGCATCGCCTCCTCGCGCTTGACGGGGCTGAGTCCCGCTATGACAGAAAACCGCAGCGCCCGGAGGTGCTGCCAGTTTTTGATCTCGGTAGGCCATGTGTGCTGCGCCACTCGCAAAGGTGCGATGATCAGCACCTTCTTGATGTCCTTAGTGACCAGCAGATCGACCAGCGCCGTGAGTGTGCTGACGGTCTTGCCGAGTCCCATGTCAACCCACAACGCCGCGTGGTGGTTGTCCTTAATGAACTGCGCGGCCCGGAGCTGGTACTGGTGCAGGTCTGTGTGCTTTAAAATAGGAGTTTCCCCTGTTCGATGTCATCGATGATGTAGACGTGGAAGCCGTGCTCCTTGAGCCGACGGTGGATTGCGCTCTGGTATGCCGTTGCGGACTTGCCGGGAGCCTTGAACTCGATCATTAGGCACTCGCCGTCCTTGAAATAAATCATGTCGGGCACCCCGCGCTGAGAGGTTGAGACCCACTTGAAGGCCAGCCACCCCCGGTCACGGGCGTAGCGATTGACTGTTCCCTCGATGTGGGACTCCCTCACTTGCGGTACCTGTCAGACTCGTATCCCTCGGCGGACACCGGCAACCCCTTGGCCCACTTAGGCAGCTCGCACATTAATGTGTTGAACTCATCCAGTGAGCCGTGGCCGATCTTGGTGTCGGCAACGATCTCGTCATGAACCGTCATGATGGGGTCGTAGCCTGCGGCGTCGAGCTTCAGCAGCGCGTGCGCCAGCAGATCCCGGGCAACAGCCTGCGTGATCGACTGCACCAGAGATCCGCCGTAGGTCTCGATGGTTCCCCACTTGTGCGTAAAGTTGTTCATCCCTTGGTAAGTGATTTTGTTGTTGATCAGCGCCGCCTGCGGGAACGAGAGGCACCGGCCAGACGGCAGCTTAAAAAGTAGGTCGCCCTTGACCATCATGAAGTCACCGGCCCGGGTCTCCTCACGCCTGCCGTTCTGTATGGCGTTAAAGGCTGCGCGTTCTACCTCGTGCCAGAGATTCACAATGGGCCTGTTGGCTGCTCGCCAATCGTCCCGGATCTTGAGCGCCGTGGCCTCATCAACGTCGGTTCCGTAGTTCTGCGCCATTTTTGTGAAGGCTCTCGATCCACCCTGATAC
>JAAEZV010000381.1 GCA_018222695.1 Gammaproteobacteria bacterium | reverse complement strand
CCTTCTTTGAGCGTGATTCCTGCAAGGCTGCTGGGGTGAGCGCAGCGCCTGAACATGCCTTGCGCCGGCGATTCCAGCCGCAAAATCTCTTCTGCCAATATTGGGATGCGTGATGAGTCGGCCAGCACGCTGTTAAGTGCCTCGGAGTCTTCAATCAGTAGCTTCACACCGGAACCGATAGCCGCTGTTGTGGTTTCGTTGCCAGACGCCAAAAGATCAATGGTGATGATGGTCATCAGCTCCTGCATGGTGAAGGCGTCCCCGTCTTGATCTCGGTAGGCAATGGCCTCACTGATCAGATCGTCCCGCGGCTTTTTACGCCGCTCAGCTACCATGTCGGCGAAGTAAGCCTGCATCTCGACTACTAGTTTGGCGCATTCGATCCGTCGCTCCTTACTCGCCATCATGCTGAAAGGCTCAACGATTGCGTCTGACCACAATTTGAACTGCCCAATGTCAGCGCGCGGCACGCCCAGCAGATCGGCAATCACCATCATCGGGAGGGGGTGTGCGAAGTCCTGAATAAATTCAATCTCCGAACGACCTTCCAGCTCGTCGAGCAACGACTCAGCGATGGCATCAATGGCGGGTGTCGCGGTGCGGACCCTTTCCGCAGTAAAGAGTTTCTCCAGAAAACCTCTGACTCGCGTCTGCTGCGGCGGGTCTGATGTTGAGCAGGAGGCCAGCGGTAGCCAGCCCTCATTCTCGTAGATATCGATGATTTCCTGAGGGATACCGTCGTCGGACAGCGCCATAGGACTCACGCTGCTCAAATACTGATCTGGTGCTCTGATGACCTCGCGCGCCAACTCATAGCTGGTGACCAGGTGAAAGCCGGTCGACGGCATGCGGTAAAGTGGAGCGTGATGTCGGAGGGTTTTATAAAGCGCGTAGGGGCACTGCTGGACTTCAGGGTCCATCAGGTCGGGGAGCTCCGAATCCGTTACTCTCCCGCTCTGATCTGACACTGGATTGCTCTACCCCAGCTGGTTGATGACGTCGCCAAACAGCTCTTCATCCGAGGGGATCACTTTATCCTCAGCCAACGGCATCGAAACCCAGGTTTCGTTGATGAGGTCGCGCCAAGAGATATTGTTGTTGGTGCCGTTACCGCCCCAAGAACCGCATCCCAGGGAGAACGTCTGCCGCATCCCGTTCCAGACATTACCGCTGTTAGAGGCAGCCTGCGGTTGGTTCACCATGACGCGAGAGGTGTAGGTGTTCTCGGCCAGCTTCATGATGTTTTCATCATTGTTCGAGTAAATACCGCAGCTGTGGCCCTGACCTTGATAGGCCTGAATATTTTGTGTGAGCTCAATGGCGTGATCGATGTCACGCGCGCGGTACAGCGCCATAATTACCGACAGCTTTTCACCCGAGAAGGGATGCTTCGGACCCCAGCCGTCTTCCGGCACGATGAAGAATTTTGTCTCCTCAGGGATCGAAAGCCCCGCCATCTGTGCGATTTTTTCCGGGGGTTGCGCCACGATGGCCGTATTCAGATGGAGCTCTTCATCCCAGAGCGTGTTGCGAAGCGCGGCTTTTTCTTCTTCGTTACAAAGATAACCACCCTGCGCCTTCAATTTTTCCAGCATGGGTTCATAGATGCCATCAAGCAGTACCACTGAGTTATCCGATGAGCACGATGCCGCCAGATCCAACGTCTTTGAGAGGCGAATTTTCTCTGCCGCGGCGTCGAGATCAGCCGTGTCATCCACTGTGATAACAGCATTACCCACACCAACGCCCAGCGCGGGTGAGCCGCTCGAGTAGGCAGCGTGCACCATGGCCCCGCCCCCGGTAGCGAGTACCAGATCGCACTGGCGCATCAGCTCATTGGTGGTATCGAGACTGGGGGTTTCGATGCCGATCACCAAATCTTCAGGAGCGCCCATTTTCTTCAGTGCGGCGCGCATCAGGTCACAGATTTTCTTGTTGGTCAGCTTGGCTCGTGGGTGGGGCGCAACAATGATCGAATTCCTGCCTTTGACGGCGTGAATGCCTTTGATAACGGGGGTCGCTTCCGGGTTGGTCGAGGGCGCCAGTGCGCCAATTACGCCCAGCGGCTTGGCGAGGACGCGAATGTTGCGCTCGGGGTATTCCTCAATGATGCCAACGGACTTGTCGTGAATGATGTCGAGCAGTGTCGCGCGGGTTTTGCGCTGAATTTTCAGGAATTTACCGTCGTAGTTGCCGAGCTCGG
>JAAEZV010000380.1 GCA_018222695.1 Gammaproteobacteria bacterium | reverse complement strand
CTCGACTGGCGTATGAGCTGGTTCAACCAGCGCATAGACCCCCAGTTACTGGTACCACCAATGCCTGAGTAAGCATCGCGCTGGCTCTGGATATTCATAGCTGCGTCGGATAGGACGGTGCTCTCGGGGTGACAAGGCCGTATACTTTGCCTTTTAACTGGCAGGACAAACCCGTGCTCGACCCCAAGTTGCTGAATATTCTTGTCTGCCCGGTGAGCAAGGCGCCTTTGGTCTACAACGAGGAAACACAAGAGCTCTTGTGTAAGGCGAGTGGCCTCGCCTATCCGGTTCGGGACGGTATCCCTGTGATGCTAGAGGACGAGGCCCGCGCCCTGACCGCCGACGAGAAGCTGGACTGAGCACAGCGCCATGGAAGACACCATTTTCGGCAAGATCACCCGGGGTGAAATCCCTACGGAATTTCTCTATGAGGACGACCAATGCGTGGTGATTCGCGACATTCACCCGCAGGCGCCCACTCATGTGCTGATCATTCCGCGCAAGCCGATTCCCCGATTGGTGGACTCGAACGCAGACGACCAGGCGCTATTGGGCCACTTATTACTGGTGGCGGGTCGCGTTGCCGAGGATCTCGGTGTCGGGGATGCCTTCCGACTCGTGATCAATAACGGTGAGGGGGGAGGCCAGACCGTTTTCCACCTTCATCTCCACATTCTGGCCGGGCGCGAGATGACCGAGGGCCAGCTATCCGCTGGTCTGAACTGATCAGACGCCGTCTGACCGCCACTTAAGTAAGAGAAGTCTCCATGAACACCGCTGAAATCCGCGAAGCATTTCTCAGTTATTTCGAGGCGCAGGGGCACACGCGCGTGGATTCCAGCTCACTGGTGCCAGCGGATGACCCCACGCTGCTGTTTACCAATGCGGGCATGAATCAGTTTAAGGAGACGTTCCTGGGACTGGAGCAGCGGCCTTACCAGAGGGCGGTGACAGCTCAGAAGTGCGTCAGGGCGGGTGGCAAACACAACGACCTTGAGAACGTGGGGTACACGGCCCGTCACCACACATTTTTCGAAATGCTGGGTAATTTCAGCTTCGGCGATTACTTCAAGCGCGAGGCGATTCAATTTGCCTGGCAGTTTTTGACTGAGACGTTGCAGTTACCCCCCGAGCGGCTCTGGGTCACAGTACACATCAGTGACGATGAAGCCGCTCAGATCTGGGTAGATGAGATCGGGGTTGATCCCGAGCGCCTCTCGCGCCTCGATGAGGACAACTTCTGGCAGATGGGGGATACCGGCCCCTGTGGTCCGTGCTCAGAAGTTTTCTACGATCATGGCCCGGATGTTCCGGGTGGCCCCCCGGGAAGTGAGGATGATGATCTCGACCGGTACATCGAGATCTGGAACCTCGTGTTCATGCAGTACAACCGGGACGCTCAGGGAGAACTGCACGCGCTTCCTGCTCCGTCTGTGGATACCGGGATGGGTTTGGAGCGCATCGCTGCGGTCTTGCAGCACGTGCACTCCAACTATGAAATTGACCTGTTTACCGCTCTGATCAGTGCGGTGGCAAAACAGCTAGGTGCGAGCGATACCGAAGACAAATCACTGCGGGTGATTGCTGATCACCTCCGTTCAACGGCCTTCCTGATTGCAGATGGTGTCATGCCGGGCAATGAGGGAAGGGGATACGTGCTGCGGCGCATCATCCGTCGCGCGATTCGACACGGCAACAAACTGGGCGCCAAGGAGCCCTTCTTTGCCGAACTGGTGCCCGAGCTGGTGGCTCAAATGGGCGAGGCGTATCCGCAGCTTGTTTCCCAGCAGTCGGCGATCACGTCGGCCTTGCGGGGCGAGGAAGAGCAATTTGCCCGGACACTCGACAATGGTATGGCCATTCTTGAAGAGTCGCTGCAGCAGATGACTGACCGGACCATCCCGGGCGATGTGATCTTCAAGTTATATGACACCTATGGGTTTCCTGTTGATCTCACGAATGACATCGCCCGCGAGCGAGGGCTGAATCTGGATATTGAGGGGTACGAGGCGGCGATGGCCTCGCAGCGGCAACGATCCCAGGATCATGCCGGGTTTAAGGTGGATTACAGCCAGAGCATCACGCTTGAGGGCGAGACGGACTTTCTGGGTTACGAGACGGATCAAGCTGAAGGTGCTGTGCTGGCGATTTTAGTCGACGGTGTCGAGCAAGGGTCGCTGGAGGCAGATCAGTGCGGCGTCGTTATCC
>JAAEZV010000379.1 GCA_018222695.1 Gammaproteobacteria bacterium | reverse complement strand
TGGTCCATCTCGGTGTGACCCGCGGGGCACTATACCGTGTTGTTGCGGGAGACCCTGGGCCTCACCTGATTACTGGCACCCCGTCCTGACTGCCCGGCGACCGCAAAAAGACTGGCTAGCCGTCGGCCGAATGTCGGCCTGAACGGGGGCGCTTAGAGAGCAACCAACCTGCCAGCGCAGAAGCGATAACCACCACCCCCACACCCAGCGTCACCCACACCAATTGCCCCCCGAGTCGCGCAGCCGGCACACCCACAATATCGACCGCACCCCAGAACAGTGCCACCGAAGCCGCAAGCGCCAGCAAAACCGTCCGCGTACGCTGTCGAGCTCTCATCCGGTGGCGGGACTGCCTGGTACAGGCGGAACGGCATGCTCCACATCCGCATTTTGGCCGCGATGACGGAGCGCATGGTCGATCAACACCAGTGCCAGCATGGCCTCGGCAATCGGGGTCGCACGGATCCCCACGCAGGGGTCATGGCGGCCCGTTGTTACCACCTCTGCCTGCTCACCTGCGGTATCCACCGTCTCTCCGGGGATGCGAATGCTGGAGGTGGGCTTTAGTGCAAGACTGACTCGTAAGGACTGCCCGGAGCTGATGCCCCCCAGCGTCCCGCCCGAGTGATTACTCAAAAACCCGTCTGGACTCATGAGATCCCGGTGCTCGCTGCCCAATTGCGCGACCGAGGCAAAGCCGTCGCCAACTTCCACACCCTTGACCGCATTGATGCCCATCATCGCGTGGGCAATATCCGCATCCAAGCGATCAAAAACAGGCTCTCCCCATCCAGCCGGGACACCTTCTGCCTCGACATTGATGCGCGCACCGACGGAATCGCCCTGTTTGATGAGATCCTGCATGTAGGCCTCTAGCTGAGGCACCAATTCGGCGTCGCCACAGAAAAAAGGATTCTGCTCCACCAGGTCCCAGTCGTGCGCACCGGCACAAAGTGGCCCCAACTGGCTGAGATAACCTCTGATGCGCACGCCGTAGCGCTCCGCCAGCCATTTTTTGGCCACCGCGCCCGCCGCGACCCGCATGGTGGTCTCGCGAGCCGACGACCTGCCGCCCCCCCGGTAATCACGAATACCGTACTTGCGGTCATAGGCATAGTCAGCATGAGCTGGTCGATATAAATCTTTGATCTTGCTGTAATCTTTTGACTTCTGATCCTGATTCCGGACGATCAGGCCGATCGGGGTACCGGTCGTAACGCCCTCAAATACCCCCGACAAGATCTCGACCTCGTCGTCCTCTTTCCGCTGCGTGGTATACCGGGATTGTCCGGGTTTGCGCCGGTTCAGATCGTGCTGCAGGTCTGATGAGGACAACTCAAGTCCGGGCGGGCACCCGTCAATAATGCAGCCCAGCGCGGTCCCGTGGCTCTCGCCAAAGGTCGTTACCGAGAACAATTTGCCAAAGGTATTTCCAGACATCAGCGCCTCCGGCCTTGATTATAAGATGCCGGCGGCATCCCAGTCCCGTAATTCCTGCGCACTGATGGCCGCAACACCCGAGCCCCCCTGCGGCAGTTCCAACCAAAAGAAGGGCACCTTGGGTAGTCGCTCCTCAAGAGCCATCCAGGTTTCACCCACCTCCAACAACATGAGCCCATCAGGCGCCAGCACTCTGACTGCCTCGCGTAGCAGGCCGACCGCCAATTCGGTGCCCTCCGCATCGGCCTCAAGCGCTATGCGTGGCTCGACACAGTACTCAGGCGGCAGCTCAGCCATCTCTGCACGCGACACGTAAGGAGGATTCGCCAAAACAATATCGGCGCTGCCGCTGCGGATCGCGCTCAAGAGGTCAGCGCGCAGCGCACAGACCTTGTCAGACCGCCCGTGCAGGGCAATATTTTCAGCTGCGAGTGACAGCGCCTGCAAATCAAGGTCAGAGAGGATTACTGAGGCATCTGGAAAGGCCTTCGCAGCAACCAGACCCAGACTGCCTCCGCCGCAACACACATCCACGACGACACCCGGATCTCGCCCCTCAGGCCACCACGGCACGAGGCGATCAGCCAGCAAGTGGGATACCGGGGACCTTGGCACCAGGGCCCGAGCGTCGGCAATAAACCGTAAGCCAGCCAGATACGCTTCTTGAAGACAGTAGGCTACCGGCAGCCGCTGACGGCACCGACGCTCTATCAAGTCTGTCAGGTGCCTCTCCGCTTCGACGGGAAAGGGCTGATCCAACAATGACAGCGG
>JAAEZV010000378.1 GCA_018222695.1 Gammaproteobacteria bacterium | reverse complement strand
GAGCGGTTCTTGATGTTGATGAACGTGTTTTCAAGCATGCCGTCCATGCCATCGGCCAGCGTCAGGCTGGTGCGGCCACCCATCAGGTCGGGTCGACCTGCCTGCGCGGGATCAAACCGCTCATAGCGACGGTCATCAAGCGGGTAAACGTTGTTGGCGAGGGCCTCGCGATCGAATATTGCCTGCAGTTCAGCCAGCTTCTCAGGATTCTCCGCTGCAAGGTTGTTGGTCAGACTAAAATCAACGGTGGTGTCATAGAGCTCCCAAATGTCTTCCTGCAGCGTGCGGATGGGGGTGGGATGCCAAGGCACCCCGTGGACCACGCGGGCCAGCCAGCCTTCGTGATAAATCGCCCGGTTACCAAACATCTCAAAATACTGGGTGGTGTGACGATCCGGTGCATCGGCGTCATCTGTGGCATACAGCAAGCTCACGCCATCCATCGGCAGCTGCGGAATACCGTAGATGGTGTCTGGCATCGGCAGGCCCGTTGCTTCCAGCACCGTGGGGCCGATGTCGTTCACGTGGGACCACTGGCTGCGCACCTCGCCACGTGACTTAAACCCATTGGGCCAGTGCATGACCATGCCGTTGCGCGTACCGCCGTAATCACCAGCGACCTGCTTGGTCCATTTAAAGGGCGTGTCGGTCGCCACTGTCCAGCCCGCGGACATATGCGGGAAGGAGTCGGGACCACCCCAGTCATCGGCGATCGCGAGCATGCTCTCAACGGTCTCAACGCCGAAAATACCGTTGAGGCTGAGCATCTCGTTGAAGGTACCGATCAAGCCGCCTTCCGCGCTGGAACCGTTGTCGCCCATGATGTAAACGAACAGGGTGTTATCCAGCTCACCGAGATCGTCGATGGCATCCACCAATCGACCGATCTCGACATCGGTGTGCTCCATGAAGCCGGAAAAGGTTTCCATTTGCAGTTCAAACAGCTGCTGCTCTTGCTCAGTGAGCTCATCCCAATCCTTGATTTCATCGGGCTTGCCAGCGAGCTCAGTGCCCTCGGGCACAATGCCCATGGCCTTCTGCCGAGCCAGTGTTTCTTCCCGAAGTGCGTCCCAGCCGTCAGCAAAGCGGCCCTTGTACTTATCCCGCCACTCCACGGGAACATGATGCGGCGCATGAACGGCTCCCGGTGCGTAGTAGATGAAGAACGGTTTATCGGGTGTCACGGCCTGCTGGAAACGCACCCAGGAGACCGCTTGGTTGGTCATATCGGTCGTAAAGTGATAATCGGGGTCGTCCTCACGCTCAAGCTTGGTCACTCCGTCGAAAATGACCGGATCCCACTGATTGGTCTCACCGGCAATAAAGCCGTAGAACTTGTCAAAGCCCGAGTTAGTCGGCCAGCGGAAGAAAGGACCGGAGACTGAGGTCTCCCAGGGTGCGGTTTCATGCCACTTACCGAATGCCGCCGTGCTGTAGCCGTTGTGGCGGAGGATTTCGGCGTAGTACTTGGCGTTGTCGGGGCGCCGGCCCTGATTACCCGAGAAACCGGTCGCGATCTCCATCACGGAACCCACGTTGACCCTGTGGTGATTACGCCCGGCGAGCAGGGAAGCCCGGGTGGGCGAGCACAGCGCTGTGGTGTGGAACTGGTTAAAGCGCAGGCCGTTTTCTGCCAATTGGGAGAAGGTCGGCGTCTCGATCGCGCCACCAAAGGGCTCTGTGGCACCAAAACCAATGTCATCGATCAATACGATGACCACATTGGGTGCGCCCTCGGGTGGCGTAATATTAAACGGCGGCGGCGGCGTCACATTGCGCGCATCCAACTCCGTTACCGGCGCGGCAACCGGTGGCTGAATTGGCAGTGACGTGCGATCCAGCGCGTCACCCTGCGCGATCGCACTGCCCTCGCAGCCCATCATCAACGCTAGCAAACTGGCTGTCACAGCAAAAAACAAATTTTTCATGGCTAATCCCCCTCTCAAGGCATCCAGAGCCATTAAATTACTCTTATGGTGTGTCAGCACAATATAGTGGATGAAAGGTGTCACCTATTGCTAAAAGTGTCGCTACAAGGGCGATACACTCAACCAACGAGGCCGTTATAGCCTCAGATCAAAGGGGGCTCAGATGCGCCAAGAGCGGGTCATTCAAAATGCTTACTACGTCCCTGATATCGATCAAGGCATCGCGCAATTCAATGCGCTGTGGGGATTGGGGCCCTTTTTTGTCCGACGCCATATCGAGGTGCA
>JAAEZV010000377.1 GCA_018222695.1 Gammaproteobacteria bacterium | reverse complement strand
TTGCGAAACTCCTTCGTCGCCAAGAATCAGGCCACCATGGAGCGGTTGGAACGCGATGCGGTGCAAAGCGCCTGCAGTGCGCCCCGTGGTATGCCCCTCGACAACGACATGCTGGTAGCTTTGCGCGCAGAGCGCTTGGACGCGGTAGTGCTACCGGCAGATGGCCAATACCTGGGTGACTGGCAGCGGGGCGCAGAAGTGGCGGGTAACGGACGGGGTCTGCAGTCGAGCGATGATCCGACCCAACCCAATGGCGGCAACTGCTACGCCTGTCACCAGCTCGCCCCCGATGAGGTCGCCTACGGCACTCTGGGACCTTCTTTGACGGGATACGGGGCGCGGGGTCAAAGTGAGGCGATGCTGCAGTACACGTGGACCAAGCTGTGGGATACCCACGCTTACAATCTCTGCTCGCACATGCCGCGCTTTGGCGCGCAGGGCATTCTCACTGAGCAGCAGTTGAAAGACGTGATGGCTTACTTGCTTGACCCCGCGTCTCCGGTCAACCAAGCCGCAGAGTGATTCGCTAAGCCCAATGGATCGAAGAGAGTTCCATAAGCTGTTGGGGCTTGGTGCCGCCGCGGGGCTGTCTTTGCCCTCATTGCTGCGCGCTCAGCCACAAACTGGCGATGCCTATCATCTACCGCGGTTCGGCAACGTGCATTTGATGCACATGACTGACGTGCACGCGCAGTTGCTCCCGGTCCACTACCGCGAACCCTCAGTCAATATCGGGGTGCATGACGCCCGCAACCGGCCGCCGCATCTGGTCGGTGATGCGCTGCTTAACCACTTTGATATTGCGCCGGGTTCGCAGGCGGCGCACGCGCTCACCTATCTTGATTATGTTGCCGCTGCAGAGCAGTTCGGACGTGCCGGGGGCTTTGCCCACATCGCTACTTTGGTGAAGCGGCTCCGGGCAGATCGACCGGGCGCGTTACTGCTCGATGGTGGAGACCTCTGGCAGGGCTCCGCGACGGCGCTGTGGACGCAGGGCCAGGACATGGTCGAGGCCAGCAAGCTCCTGGGCGTCGATGTCATGACCGGCCACTGGGAGTTCACGTTGGGCACGGATCGGGTCATGGAAATTGTTGATCAGGACCTCGACGGCCACATCGACTTTGTGGCGCACAACGTGAAAGATATGGACTTTGGCGATCCGGTGTTCGCAAGCCATACCGTCAGAGAGATTAATGGGGTGCCCGTGGCGATCATTGGTCAGGCGTTTCCCTACACGCCCATCGCCAACCCCGCCCATTTCACCGCCGGATGGACCTTCGGTATTCAGGAGCGCGAGCTTCAAGAAAAGGTGGATGAAGTGCGCGCCGCCGGGGCTCAGGTGGTGGTCTTGCTCTCGCATAACGGTGCCGATACCGATATCAAGTTGGCGTCACGGGTAACGGGCATCGACGCCATTTTGGGCGGCCACACCCACGACGCGATTCCCCGTGCGCTGGAGATTAAAAACAGGGGCGGTATGACGCTGGTCACCAATGCGGGCTCCAACGGCAAGTTTTTGGGTGTGCTGGACTTTGATGTGCGCGAGGGACGCATCCGCGACTGGTCGTATCGGCTGCTGCCGGTGTTCGCGGCGTTGTTGCCCCCCGACCCGGCCATGAGTGACTTGATTGCCCGCATTCGAGCTCCCTTTGCCGAGCGACTCGCCGAGCCTTTGGCCATGACGGATGATCTGCTGTACCGGCGTGGCAATTTTAATGGCAGTGTTGATCAGCTCATTTGTGAAGCGTTAATGGACGAGCTCGATGCTCCCATCGCCCTGTCGCCAGGTTTTCGTTGGGGCACCACGCTGCTCCCTGACACTGCGATCACCATGGAAGACCTCATGGCGCAGGTGGCGATTACTTATCCCTCGGTGACGCTGACCGAGATGAACGGCGCTTTCCTCAAACGGGTTCTGGAAGACGTCGCCGACAATCTGTTTCACCCGGATCCTTATTATCAGCAAGGGGGGGACATGGTGCGATGCGGCGGGCTGCAATATTCGATTTCCCCTTTGGCTCAAGCCGGGTCGCGGATTAGCGAGCTGACGTTGGGTGGCAAGCCCATCGATGCGAACAAAAACTACAAGGTGGCAGGCTGGGCATCAGTGCAGCAGGTGGACGGTGAGCCCATCTGGAACGTGGTGGCGCGGTGGCTAAAGGCGCAAGGGCGGGTGCAGGGCGTGCGAGCCAGCCAACCCGAGGTGTTAGGTCTACAG
>JAAEZV010000376.1 GCA_018222695.1 Gammaproteobacteria bacterium | reverse complement strand
GGCGCTGGCCTCGGCGCAGGACATTGAGCAAGCACTGAAAGTGTACCTTGCCGACGAGCAGGGCGATTTCGAACAGGCCGCTGAGGCTTACGTCAATGATGATGAGTTCGTTGAGCATCTAAAAGATCTGGCAAGCGAAACGCCGGTCATTCAATTGGTCAATCAGCTGATTCAACGGTCCCTGGATCTAGGCGCGTCGGATATCCATATCGAATCGGTCGATGGTGGGCTTCGCATCCGCTACCGCATTGACGGCGTGCTGCAGGATGGCGCCACCCCGGTAGACGAGCGCTTATCGGCGGCGGTGATCTCGCGCATCAAACTACTTGCCAATTTGAACATTGCCGAGCGGCGCCTGCCGCAGGACGGCCGCATCATGATGCGGGTCAAGGGCCACGAGTTGGACCTGCGCGTGTCATCTTTGCCGACGGTTCACGGTGAATGTGTGGTCATGCGGGTGCTGGACCGCCAGAGCGTGCGGCTTGATATCGAAGACATGGGCTTTAGTCCCGATATCCTCAAGCATTATTTGTCACTGCTGAATCGGCCGCACGGGGTATTACTGCTGACGGGTCCGACTGGCTCCGGTAAGACCACGACCCTTTATGCCTCTCTGTCCAATCTCGATTCGGACTCGCTGAAGATCATTACGGTGGAGGACCCGGTCGAATATCAGCTCGAGGGCATCAATCAGATTCCAGTGCAGTCCCAGATCGACCTGACCTTTGCCCGAGCGCTCCGCTCCATTCTCAGGCAGGACCCCGACATCATCATGATCGGTGAGATGCGGGATACCGAGACTGCGCAGATCTCGGTGCAGGCCGCGCTAACGGGTCACCTGGTGCTCTCTACGCTACACACCAATACCGCCGCGGGTGCGATTACCCGGTTGGAAGATATGGGTGTGGAACGCTTTCTGATCACGGCGGCTGTTAACGGCGTGTTGGCGCAGCGCCTGCTCCGCAAGCTCTGCCCCGCGTGCAAGCGCCCTGCCCAGCTCGACGCCGAGCAGTTGGCGCGCCTGGGTATGACTGGAGAAGCGCCTGAAGAAGCCGAGGTTTACGAGGCGGTGGGTTGCGACCAGTGCAAGGGTACTGGCTACTCTGGGCGCTCGGCGATCCATGAGCTGTTCGTACTCGATGACGAAATTCAGCGCGCCATTCTCGATGGCTCCGATGCCAACCAGCTCCGTGAAGTCGCCCGTGCCAAAGGCATGGCGACGCTGTATGAGGACGGCATGCGAAAGGTGTTAGACGGGCAAACCTCTATTGATGAAGTGTTGCGTGTCACGCAGGATCAGGCGGAGCTGGACCTCGACTGAGGGCCTTGGAGATCTGGCGATGGCCACTTTTGAATATCGTGCTTCTGATCGATCGGGCAGCATGCAGCAGGGGGTTGAATCTGCGGCTGACTTACAAAGTGCAGCCCGCGCGCTGCGCGCCCGGGGGCTCACGCCGATCGTTTTGAAGCCTTCCGGAAGTGCGGCGCTGTCTGCGCCCTCCGGCGGGAGTGCTGGCGCAACCAGAAAAGGCATATCGCTACCGGGGTTTGGTGCCAAAGCCGACCGCGTCACGCCCGAGCAGGTGCTACGGTTTACCTCCGAGCTGGGGATCCTGCTGCAAGCAGGTTTGCCGCTTGATCGCGCCATGAAGGTGCAGATCGATACCGCGCCTTTAGGGGCGCATCGGGCGATGATGGAAGACATCCTCGCTACGCTGAAATCCGGTCGTTCTCTGACCGTGGGTCTTGAGAATCACGGCGGTGTTTTCAGCGGTTTTTATATCAGTATGGTCCGCTCGGGTGAGGCGAGCGGAAACCTCGCGGGAGTGCTCACAGAACTGGCGACTTACCTTGAACGCAGCCGAGCAGTGCGCTCGACCATTGTATCGGCCATGGTGTATCCCGCCATTCTTGCTGTGGTGGCGACGCTCTCGGTGGCCATCATGCTGGGCTACGTTGTCCCTGAGTTTGAGTCGCTATTTGAGGAAATGGGCGATGGCCTACCCATGCTAACGGCAGTCATCATCTCGCTTGGCGATCTGGTGGCGGGATGGTGGTGGCTAATGGCGATTGTGATCGGGGGTCTGGTGACACTGGTCCGGCGCTGGCTGGCGACCCCGGGCGGTAGAAACTGGCTGGACGTTCGCGCGCTAACGGCGCCGCTAGCTGGCCCCTTGATCCGTAAGTTTGAGGTGTCGCGCTTTGCGCGCACCATGGGCA
>JAAEZV010000375.1 GCA_018222695.1 Gammaproteobacteria bacterium | reverse complement strand
CGCTGGTGCGTTAGAAATGTTATCAGCGGGAGCCAATGATCTCGGCGGAGTGCTCATCAACGAGAGCATCACCCGGGCAGCCGGGGCGGCCCATGGGCAAATGTGGCACCCCGAAGCGTTATCGCAGTCCATTGTCGGGACGGGTCGCATACCGCAACAGCGCAACACCCGGTATGAACCACTGCAAGCCAGTGCGATCGATCTTCAGCCAGCGGCGATCCGCTGGGTAGGCGAGACGCCTGCGGGACGGTTGGCCACCTCCAAAACAACGCGCAGCCTTTAACGTAAATCGGCTTGACGTTAGATGACGATTTTGGCTTGCTAGTAACAAGCAAGAGGAGCAATATGAGCAACCAATGGGGGTTGGTAAGATCTCTATAACGACCAATCGTTCTGCAGTAAATAACGCGGACACGCTGCAGCAGGGGGAACATAGGTGAGTGATGAGCTAATTACCCGCCTGGACCGGCTGGAATCTCGATACCAAATCGAGGCGCTGGTTAGCAATTACTGTCACGGTTTCGATAAGCGAGACTTCGAACGGTTTTTGTCGATCTGGTGGGATGACTGCGTGTGGAAAATCGGCCCACCCTTCGGCGATTTTGCCGGCCACGATGGCATTCACGAGGCGATCCACGAGGTGCTTTGGCCCGCCTGGTCGCAATCGCAGCACGTGACGTCGAATCTGGTGGTGGAGTTCTCCGGGCCCGATACCGCCAGCGGGCTCTGCGATGTGGACTGCATGGGGCTGCTGAGTGGTAGCACCGAGGCCACCTTCGTCGGCGCGACATACAAAGACAGCTACGCGCGACGCGACGGTATCTGGCGGATCTCCGAGCGGGAGGTCACCATCCATTATTTCAACCAATTCGGGGGTACGACACTTAGTGCCCCGGAAGGGTAGTCCTGCGTTGAAGAATCGGACGCCCAACATAGCAAAACAGCCACAACACATGAGAGGGTAAAGCCATGAAAATAGGATCAAGACAGACTGTTCTCAGCGCTGCAGTTTTGGCCGCTCTGACGGCACTTCCAGTTGCGCCCGTCGCGTTCGCACAAGACGGCGTGCTTGAAGAAGTGGTCGTGACGTCTCGAAAGCGGACAGAAAATCTGCAGGACGTTGGATTTGCGGTGAGCGCGCTCACTAAGAGCGAAATCGAAGGGCAGTTCGCTCGCGACATTACCGATCTAGCCAATATTTCACCCAACATTGTGATCGATGACACGGCGCAAGGCCCTGGTGGCGTAGCCGCGATATTCATTCGCGGTATCGGCGTGGCCGACGTGGAGAAGAACTTTGACCCCGCTGTCGCCGTGGTCGTCGACAACATGTTTATCGGTTCCAATGCGGGCAGCTTGCTGCGCAGTATCGATCTTGAAGGTATGGAAGTTTTGCGCGGCCCACAGGGCACGCTCTTTGGTCGAAACACGATTGGCGGTGCGATTAATGTCACGCGTTCACGCCCCACCGGAGAGCTGGGCGGCAAGGTGCGCGTCGGATATGAGAACTACGACACCTTCTATGCAGACGGTATTTTCAATTTTGGCATCGGTGAAAATCTCGCCGTAAAGCTGTCTGCGGCAACGCGCGATCAGCAGGAAGGCTACTACGGCAATGAGTATGTGGGCCGCGATGTGGGCCGCAATGATTACCAATCACTGGGCGCCAATATTCTCTGGACACCGACTGACTCGTTAGAGCTGGAATACACGGGCCAGTTCGAGGAGACCGACCAGGATACGCCGCCACTTTTGAATAACGCCCAGCCCCGGCACCTGTTTTGTTCTGCCTATGGATTCTGTGCCCCCAGTTTAGACTCGACTATCACGGGTAGCCGATACAAGACCGCAAATGTGGGTTATATCCCGCCCGATCCCGGTGGCGAAGTCTTCGCTATCTCGACCCCTGATCAGGCCAGAGAGGCCGAGATGCTCGCGACCTTCGACGCCGACACTCACATTATCGAGGCGAGATGGCAGGCGACTGACGCGATTAAGGTTGACTACATCTTCGGGTCTTACGAGTCAGACGAGACAATCATCTCTAACTGGGACGGTACGCCTGAATTTCTGTACGGTACTACCCGGCCAGCGACCTATGAGCAAACCACGCACGAGCTCAGAGTTTCCTGGGATAACGGTGGCCCCATTAATGCCGTTGTTGGCGGATATCTGTGGGACTCGGAATATGAAATTCCCCTGCGTAGCTGGGTAGGCTTC
>JAAEZV010000374.1 GCA_018222695.1 Gammaproteobacteria bacterium | reverse complement strand
ATCGTTCCACGATCTGCTGACTACCGAAGGCCTGAATGTCAAACTAACATTCAGGTGGCTCGCCGAGCTGGATAACGATTCCCTCGACCACACACCCCTACCAGAGCTCTTTACCGCCCCGCCAGCATTGGTGAACTGGGCGGACGACTGGCAAACCCGACGCAAGGCCAATAAAGGTGACCCGTCGGCCATTACCGCCGCCCTGTATTCCGTGAATCCGACTATCATTCCTCGCAACCACCTCGTGCAAAAAGCCATCGACCTCACTGAATCGGGAGACTTGGCGTGGGTGAAGTCGCTGGTCGATCGAGGCCAGCGGCCCTTCGAGTGGCAGGCCGGGGATGTGGAGTGGGCCAGATCTCCCGAGCCCGAGGAGCGCGTGACCCGCACTTTTTGCGGCACCTGAGCCACCCCGAAGGCGGAAATCAGTGCGCGATCATGACGGGGCCGGACCGGTCACCGTATAATTCGGCATCCGATACGGAGACACCCCATTGACCACCGAGTTTCTCGGCAAGCAACTGTCAGGCCCTTTCACTATCCCCTCGGGTATCGTGACGACCGCCCCCGCCATCATTCAGCGGGTGATGGACACCATGCCCGAGATCGGCGTCATCACCACCAAGAGCATTGGCTTTGAGCCACGCCTCGGCAACCGGGAGCCTGTATACAGCCAGTACGCGCCCGGCTGCTTCGTCAATGCCGTGGGCCTGACCAACCCCGGGGTCGAAGAGGCGCTCCTGGGTTTACAGCAACTCTCCGTGCCGGCTGATCGCTTTTTGTTGGTGTCGATTTTCGGCGGATCCGTGGAAGAGTTTGTCGCGGTGGCAAAACAACTCGCTCCCGTCGCAGATGGCTTGGAACTGAATCTCTCCTGCCCTCATGCCAAGGGCTACGGCATGGCCATGGGTCAAGACCCCGAGATGGTCCGAGAGGTCGTCGCCGCAGTCTATGACGCAGTCGATATACCCGTCATCCCGAAACTGACGCCGAACGTCGATGACATCGCAGTCATCGGCCGCGCAGCACTGGAAGGAGGCGCGTCAGCACTGTGCGCCATCAATACGGCGGGGCCCGGCTACACAGAGAGCCACGGCCACCCGGTGCTCAGCAATGGCATGGGCGGCATGTCGGGCAAAGGCGTGCTCCCCACTACGCTGAAGGCGCTGAAAGCGCTTCGTGGCGAGACAGACGTCCCGCTCATTGGCTGTGGTGGTCTATCCTCCGCCGCAGACTGCCGGGATGCCATCCATTGCGGGGCCACCATTCTGGGCATTGGCTCTGGACTGACCGGCATGAACACTGACGAAATGCAGCACTATTTTGCCGATCTGGCCCGAGATCTGGCTGACGGCAGCGATGCGGCAGGACAACAGGTTCGCTTCGATGTGGATATGGGCTTCAAGCCCTATCGCGTCGTCGCAAACGATATCGTCTGTGATGACATTACCGTGGTCACGCTGGATGGCGATCTGGACATACAGGCCGGGGAATATGTTTTTGTCTGGGTGCCGGGTGTGGGTGAAAAACCTTTCTCTTGCCTGACCCATAACCCGGTGCGTTTGGCAGTGATCAACGTGGGGCAATTTACGGATCATTGCTACCAACTCTCACCGGGCGACGCGGTGTATCTGCGTGGCCCGCATGGCGTGGCTGTCACACCGCCGGAAGATGCGCACATTGTCTGCGTCGCAGGGGGCACCGGTCTGGCCGCGGTGTATCAGATTGCCGAGGACTTCGGCAGCGACGACAGCCCAGTCGACATTTTTGTCGGCGCCCGCTCGGCAGATCGACTCTACTTCCGTGACGAATGTGAGGGCGTCGCACGCGTCACCATCGCCACCGATGACGGCAGTGCCGGATTCGAGGGCCGGGTGAGCGACGCACTAGCCGCGTTCCTTGCTGACCAGCCCGCCGAGGCGCTGGCCAAGATAGTGTTTTATAACTGTGGGCCCGCCCCCATGATCCATGCGAGCGAGGCGGTGCAAAAAAAGGTTGTCTCCTCGGATCGCATCTTCAGCGCCATCGACTATCTGACCAAGTGCGGGGTCGGCATCTGTGGCGCCTGCGCCTCGCCCGACGGGCGTCGCATCTGCGTGGACGGGCCGTTTATCACTGATGGTTTGACTGAGAGCCGCCCGGCATCGGGCTGATCAGTCAGCTTCGCGGCAGGCATTAAAGCGGCTACACCCAAGCACGCTCCTGAGCGCTCTATCCTCGGGC
>JAAEZV010000373.1 GCA_018222695.1 Gammaproteobacteria bacterium | reverse complement strand
ATCGATGGCGCGGATCGTCAGCACGTAGGTGGTGCCATTCGTCAGGCCCGTTAACGACAGCGTGGCAGTCTGTTCGTCGGTGGGCAAGGCGCCCGTAATAGCCGTCCAGGTGCCCGCGGCGCCATCCTTTACATCCAATTTGTATTGATAGCTGGCTATCGCATGGGTGGTCTCGGGTGCAGCTGAGTAGGTGGCGCTCAGGGACTGATTGCCCGGCACAAGGCTAGTGATCGTGGGGGCGTCGGGGGTCTGATCTTCAGGGGTGGGGTCCGGACCGGTGCAGGACCAACTCAAATCGCCGTTCAGGGTTGCGGTGTACATAACCCCCAGGTCCGTGCGTGCGCCGGCACTATAGTAATAAGGCTGGAAAGACATCATCCATTCACCTTGACCGGATGGCACACCCGTGAATCCACCGTCAGCGCCTCCAAATTCGGCGTCAGTCGTCGCGCCCGTTCCATTCACGAGGTAGTGTTTCAAGTTGCTGACTGTTCCCCCTGCAATGGGGTTAAACACGACGGAGTCTCTTTGAAGATAACTGCTATTGTCGGTCCATCCATTTCCAGCAGCGCGCCGCAAGCGGGTTTTCACTCCATCACCTGCTTTATCAGTTGACTTTACGTACAGAGTAGCCTCTGGACCAAATTCGGTGAAGGTTGCATTGCTCTGGTAGAGGCTCTCGACAACCTTGCCGTTGACGCATTCTGTTCCCAGAACAGTCCCGCCGCCAAGAATCGCCTCTATCTTAGGGTTTGCAGCCCAACTTTGTGGCGCCAGAAGACTTAGTGTCAGCGCGATGCTGATGCTAACGATGGGCTTTAGACGCCCAGGGCGATGCTTTATCCACCACATTATTGATTCCTCGGCGCTCATGGACTTATAGGCCGCGCGCATTGGTTCGCGCTGCCCGGTAATGCCCAATAGAGCTTATGTACCTATAGGTCCGATAATATTGGGTTTTCACTGATTTGGGTCAACTCACTCGCCACAAAGCATGGATTCGTGCCGTTTTGTCACTTTTTGCTGAACATTTGGGTAGGCAGATCAGTGGCAGTCATTTTCCATCGCCCCACCTCGCCTAGCCTCGCGATTGTGGAGCAGTATGTGAGGAGACAAAACGCGTCTAGCGGCCCCTCAATGGCGGGTAAGTGATAGAGACGAAGATCAGGTCAATCGTCGCGTATCGCGCCGAGTGACTAACGGCTCACCGGCACTTGTGTGGTAGGTCGGTTCAACCACGGATGACACAAACCGCCACTGGGCCGTGGCCGCCTCGGGAGCCAGCGTGACCTGTGTCCACCCCCTCTGTGAGGTGTCACACGCCACCAGGTCGGGGCTGGCGCCTTTGAGGAGCGCCTGCATCTGTTCGGGCGGCAGCGGCACATAGTTCTCAAGCCCGGGGCTTGAAACCCCCGGCGTGCCCCACTCCACGCCCACGGCCTCGCCCTGCGCATTAGTCAGGTTGAACGCCCAGCCGTTGTGGGTGTCACCGGCCAGGGAGATTGGGTTGGTGGCGTGGGCACTGAGCATGGCAAATAGCCTCTCCCTAGCCGCGGGGTAGCCGTCCCAGGCGTCGAGGTTGGAGGGCAAGCCGTAAGGAGCAAGTTGTTGGGTCTGCTCGACCCGAGGCCGCGCGTATTCCGAGAGCTCGATGTTGGCGAGCTCTTCCGGCGGGATCACAGGGATATTGAGCTTTCCCATGAGCACCTGCTGGCCCAGTACCTGCCAGGTGGCGCCCCGGGCTTTGCTGCTTTGCAGTGCTTGCTGCAGCCACGCTTCCTGTTCTTTACCCAGCATTTGCCGCTCGGGGTGGTAGAGTTCATTTTTAAGAAACGCCTCTACGCTGCCGGCCCGTTCAATGCCTTTGCCGTAATCAAGCTGCTCGTCGCGGCCCACTAGGCGCGTGTCGAGCATGATGAGATCAGCCAAATCACCGATCTGAAACGCGCGATAGATCACCCCCTGATCACCCTCGGGCCCGGTGCGGATCGGCATCCACTCGTGGTAAGCCTGCCGGGCGGCGTGAATACGCTGAAAGAAGTCGCCCTCGCTTTCGTCGTGATTTTCGGCCCCGGCTCGCCACGTGTCGTTCATCATCTCGTGGTCATCCCACACCGTGATCCACGGGTGCGCGGCGTGGGCGGCGAGCAGGTCTGGGTCGGTGCGGTACAGGCCATGGCGCATGCGGTAGTCCTCGAGCACCAGAATTTCGTGCTCGGGCTCGACCTTGCG
>JAAEZV010000013.1 GCA_018222695.1 Gammaproteobacteria bacterium | reverse complement strand
GGTGTAGGCTCTGCCCGTCGAGTCGAGCACCACCGTCGGTAGATTCGATTTACCACGGGCCGCAAAGCGGAAACCATCACCCGATTTGTAACTGAGCGATGCCGGATCAATGTCGTGTCCCTTTGCCGCACGAATCCAGCCCTTTTCGGACAACACAATCGTCAGCGGATCCGCGGTGGTCAGCTCCAGCTCACTGAAGGCCTTGGCTTCCTCACGCTCAGTGATGGGCGCCCGGCGGTCGTCACCGTGAGTCTCAACCACGGCTTTCAGCTCGCGCTTGATCAAGGTCTTGAGCCGCGCATCACTGCCCAGGGTTTTCTTCAACCCGTCGCGCTCCTCCGCGAGCTCATCCTGCTCGCCGCGGATTTTCATTTCTTCAAGCTTGGCGAGGTTACGCAGCTTCAGATCAAGGATGGCTTCTGCCTGCACATCCGAGATCTTGAAGGTTTTCATAAGCACCGCTTTGGGCTCTTCCTCCTCGCGGATAATGCGGATGACCTCGTCAATGTTCAGAAACGCAACGAGGTAACCCTCAAGAATATGAAGCCGACGCTCCACCCGCTCCAATCGATGCTGCAAACGGCGCTTGACCGTCGTCTTTCTGAACGCCAACCACTCCTTGAGGATGGTGACCAGCGACTTCACCGCCGGCCGGCCGTCGATGCCAATCACATTGAGGTTCACCCGATAAGTGCGCTCAAGATCGGTGGTGGCAAAAAGATGGCTCATGACCCCGTCGACATCGATGCGATTGGACCGGGGCACTAGCACCAACCGAGTGGGGTGCTCATGATCAGACTCGTCGCGCAAATCCGACACCATCGGCAGTTTGCGGGCCTGCATCTGCGCCGCGATCTGCTCCAATACCTTGGCGCCCGAGACCTGATAGGGCAGCGCGTGAATCACGACCGCACCGTCCTCGATGGCATAGGCCGCCCGCACACGCAACGCACCACGGCCCGTCTCGTAAAGGGTTTTGAGCTCGTCCGCCGGAGTAATGATTTCGGCTTCTGTCGGAAAGTCAGGCCCTTTGATGTGCTTACACAGGTCTGAGACGGTTGCCTTGGGTGAGTCCAGCAAATGGATAGTGGCCGCGACGACTTCTTTGAGGTTGTGGGGAGGAATGTCTGTCGCCATACCGACGGCAATACCCGTTGTGCCATTGAGCAACAGATTGGGCACCTGCGCAGGCAATACGGTGGGCTCTTCGAGGGTGCCGTCGAAGTTAGGCTGCCAATCCACCGTTCCCTGACCGAGCTCCGACAAAAGCACATCGGCGTAAGCCGTCAGTCGCGATTCGGTGTAGCGCATGGCGGCGAATGATTTGGGATCATCCGGCGAGCCCCAGTTCCCCTGCCCGTCGATCAATGGGTAGCGGTAGGAGAAATCCTGCGCCATCAACACCATCGCCTCATAAGCCGCGCTGTCGCCGTGTGGATGGAACTTGCCGATGACATCCCCCACTGTGCGCGCCGACTTTTTGTATTTAGCCGAGGCCTTTAGCCCGAGCTCACTCATCGCATACACAATGCGGCGCTGCACCGGCTTAAGGCCGTCGCCAATGTGCGGCAAGGCACGATCGAGAATCACGTACATCGAGTAGTCAAGGTAGGCTTTCTCTGCATAGTCACGCAGGGACAGCTGCTCAACGTCGACCGAAGGCTGCATCATGTCTGTCATCGTAATGGGGCTCTCTCTGGAGGCGGCGGGTTCGGCAGCGTGCGTCACCCTGTCATCTCAATCGGGTTATCCTAACGCACCCCCATACGGGAAGACCACGTAACCAACGCTTTGATGGGTTGAGGAGACTCTCCATGGCGCTCAATCCGGAAACGCTTCGCAATGAGCTGGTCTGGCGCTGGCGACACTTTGCGGTGTTCAGCGGGCCGGAATGGCACCGGGTGCTGAGCCTGCGCACTCAAATATTTGTCGTCGAACAAACCTGCCCCTATCAGGAGGTCGACGACAAGGACCCGCTGTGCTGGCATCTGGAACTGACGCATCAGGGCGCGCTTATCGGCACCCTGCGAGTTTCGCCTCCCGGGGTGGCCTACAACGAATGCTCCATCGGCAGAGTTGCCATTCGCGATGACTATCGCGGCCTAGGGTTGGGCCGGGACCTGATGGACATGGCACTGGCATTCTGTGATGCGCGATGGCCGACAGTGCGCCTCAGTGCCCAGGCCTATTTGCAGCCCTTTTATGAGTCACTGGATTTTGCGGTGACGAGCGAACCCTATCTCGAGGATGATATTCCCCACATCGAGATGTTGAGATCACGCTGACCCTAAAACGGATTGCAGCAGGTGTGTATAGCCCTCAGGCGGCTTTGCGCGAGGCGCGCTTACGCTCGTGTTCAAGCAACAGCTTTTTGCGCAGGCGGATGCTGTCAGGAGTGACCTCAACCAGCTCGTCTTCATCGATAAACTCGAGCGCCTGCTCCAAACTGTGCAGCACCGGCGGAGTCAGAATGACGGCCTCGTCCGTGCCTGATGCGCGGACATTGGTCAGCTGCTTGGCCTTGGTCGGATTGACCACCAGATCGTTCCCGCGGCTGTGTAGGCCCATAATCTGGCCTTCATAGACATCAACATTAGGCTCAATGAAAAGCCTGCCGCGCTCCTGCAGGCTATACAGCGCATAGGCCAGCGTCTTGCCCGACACCATTGAGACCAGCACGCCGTTGTTACGCACGGCCAGCTCAGACTTTGCCACTGGGCCGTAGTGATCAAACACGTGGGTCATGATCCCCGAACCCGAACTCAGCGTCAGAAACTGCGAGCGAAAGCCAATCAAACCGCGGGCAGGCACAATAAATTCGAGCCGTACCCGGCCAGCACCATCGGTAATCAGGTTCTGGAGCTCCGCCCGGCGCAGACCCAGCTCCTCCATCACACCCCCTTGATGCGCCTCCTCGCAGTCGATCACGAGCTGCTCGTACGGCTCACACAATTTGCCGTCGATTTCCTTTTGGATGACCTCGGGTCTTGAGACGCCGAGCTCGAAGCCCTCGCGACGCATGTTTTCAATGAGCACCGAGAGGTGAAGCTCGCCGCGGCCCGAGACCTTGAACTTGTCGGGGCTATCGCCTTGTTCGACCCGCAACGCCACGTTGTGAATCAACTCCCGCTCAAGTCGCTCTTTGATATTGCGCGAGGTCACGTACTTGCCCTCACGGCCGGCAAAGGGCGAATCGTTCACCTGAAAGGTCATGCTCACCGTCGGCTCATCGACGGTCAGCGCCGGCAATGCCTCGGGCAACGCAGGGTCACATAGCGTGTCGGAGATGTTGAGCGCGTCGATACCGGTCACACACACGATATCGCCCGCTTCGGCCCGATCTGCCTCGACCCGCTCCAGACCCAGGTAGCCCATGACCTGCAGCACTTTGCCGCTGCGGCTCTGACCCTCGCGGTCGACCACTGCCACCGCTGTGTTGGGCGTCAACACGCCCCGCGTAATCCGTCCAACACCAATGACGCCGACGTAGCTGTTGTAGTCGAGCGCCGAAATCTGCAGCTGCAAGGCGCCGTCTGCGTTCACCTCGGGCGGCGCCACTTTATCGACGATGGCCTGAAACAGCGGCGACATATCAGCCGCCATGTCCTCGAAGTCCTCACCGGCCACACCGTTAATCGCCGAGGCATAGATGACGGGGAAGTCGAGTTGCTCTTCCGTAGCGCCCAGGGTGTCAAACAGATCAAACACCTGATCCACCACCCAGTCGGGCCGCGCGCCTGGGCGATCGACCTTATTGACCACGACGATCGGGTTGAGCCCGCGTTCAAAAGCTTTAGCCGTGACGAACCGGGTCTGGGGCATCGGTCCGTCCACCGCATCGACCAAGAGCAGCACTGAGTCCACCATCGACAACACGCGCTCCACCTCACCACCAAAATCCGCGTGTCCGGGTGTGTCGACTATGTTGATGCGGTAGTCATTCCAGCTAATGGCGGTGTTCTTGGCCAAAATAGTGATGCCACGCTCGCGCTCCTGGTCATTCGAATCCATGATGCGCTCGGCGCCAGCGTTCTTTCGATCCAGCGTGCCCGACTGCCGCAAGAGGCAATCCACCAAAGTGGTTTTGCCGTGGTCTACGTGGGCAATAATCGCGATGTTGCGGAGTGCTTTCATAACCATTCCGAGCTTCTAAAGATAAGGGGGTGCGTCAGCGCGCGCGGAGTGTACACCAGCGCAGGCAAACTGGTTTACTTCCTGCGCCAGCCCTGCCTACCCGGTTCTGCACTATTTAAGTGCAATTAATGGGCAATAAGCTCTATTATGGTGCGTTCGACTTTGCTCGCTGCCGGCCCCTATCACCAGTTATTGATTGAAAACAATGGTTTAGGGGCAATAGTCCCATGGCGCAAAGTTGGCACAGACCTTGCACTATTTTATAGGCTCAGCCGGTGCCCATGCACTTTCTGATTTTTACCGCCCAGTGAGTGCTGGGGAAGTGACTATTGAAGGAGAACGACATGTCAGAGCGCACGCTCGATTTAATCAGCAAAAACGATGTTCGCTGGGTGGACCTACGATTCACCGATACCAAGGGTAAGGAGCAGCATGTCTCGATCCCTGCCAGCGTGGTGGACGAGGATTTCTTTGAGGGCGGCAAGATGTTCGACGGCTCGTCTATTTCCGGATGGAAGGGCATCAACGAGTCGGACATGATCCTCATGCCTGACGACAGCACTGCCATTCTCGATCCCTTCACCGATGATCCGACCGTAATCCTGCGCTGCGACATTGTCGAACCGTCCACCATGCAGGGCTATGACCGCGATCCACGCAGCATCGCCAAGAAGGCTGAGGCGTATCTCGCGTCAACCGGTTTAGGCGATACCGCTTTCTTTGGCCCCGAGCCCGAGTTCTTTGTATTTGACGACGTAAAGTGGAATGCCGACATGAGTGGCGCCAGCTACGCGATCAACGCTGAGGAAGCAGCCTGGTCCTCTAACCTAGACTTTGAAGACGGCAATACGGGTCACCGGCCTAGAGTCAAAGGCGGCTACTTCCCTGTGCCCCCCGTTGACTCGCTGCATGATATTCGCGCGGCAATGTGTTCCGCGATGGAGCAGATGGGCCTCGAAGTTGAGGTTCACCATCACGAGGTGGGTACTGCCGGCCAGTGCGAGATCGGCGTCAAGTTCAACACCTTGGTATCCAAGGCGGACGAGGTGCAGATCATGAAGTACTGCGTATTGAACGTCGCTCACGCCTACGGCAAGACCGCCACCTTTATGCCCAAGCCTCTGGTCGGTGACAACGGTTCCGGCATGCACGTTCACCAGTCTATTGCCAAAGGCGGTGATAACGCCTTTGCTGGCGACGGCTATTCAGGCTTGTCCGATACCGCGCTCTACTACATCGGCGGCATCATCAAGCACGCTCGCGCGTTGAACGCCTTCACCAATGCCTCCACCAACAGCTACAAGCGCTTGGTGCCGGGTTTTGAGGCTCCCGTGATGCTCGCGTACTCCGCGCGCAACCGATCGGCGTCGATTCGTATTCCCTACGAGCCTTCCCCGAAGGGCAAGCGTGTTGAGGTCCGGTTCCCCGACCCGACCGCCAACCCATACCTGGCTTTCGCAGCCATGCTGATGGCGGGCATTGACGGCATTCAGAACAAGATCCACCCTGGCGATGCTGCGGACAAGGATCTTTACGACCTGCCCGCAGAAGAAGCAGCGGACATCCCGACGGTCGCCTCCAGCCTGGAAATGGCATTGGATGCACTCGAGGCGGACCGCGAATTCCTGACCGCCGGCGGCGTCTTCACTGAAGACATGATCGATGCCTACATCGAGCTCAAGCGCGAAGATGTGGAGCGCTTGAACATGACCACCCACCCTGTCGAATTCGACATGTACTACTCTGTCTGAGTCGGACTATCCCGACGGAGACCGATCACAAAAGCCCGCATGCCGCGGGCTTTTGTTTCCTGACGTCAGCGAACGCTATAATGCACCAATTTGGTGCGCAGGAAGGGACCGTCTTGCCTTTACCAATGATTAACAAGTCAATGCACCGGCGATGAAGCGGGAGCGAAGAAAAGCTGCCCCCTCGCGGCCTCTTTGGGTGCTGTTGATCGGCATCTGGCTAGCGTCTGCACACACCCTAGTGGCACAACCTGTTTACAAAGTCACGGATACGGATGGCAACGTCACTTTCACTGACACGCCGCCGCTCTCAAGCGACAGCATCGTTGAGGAGCATTCCGTCCACGCGCCCAACTCGGCCAAGCCCACAGCGACGACGCGAACCCCTACCGCCTCAGTCGAGGTCGAAGCGCCCACTCGCTACGACACGCGCATTGTGACACCGGCCGAAAACGCCACCATTCCGATGGGGCCCGGCAACTTTGCTGTGCAGGCTGCGCTGAGTCCGCGTCTGGCATCCAGCGAAACGCTGCAGCTGCTACTAGATGGTGAACCCGTCGGAGCACCGCAACGAACCGCCAATTGGCAACTCACCAACGTGTATCGCGGCGAACATCGACTGCAAGTGGTGCGCCTTGATGAGAGTGGTGCACCAGTTGATACATCGGCTGCAACCACGGTGTTCGTGATGCGACCGATCGTAAACAGGTAACGTGATGGCTGCTGAATCCTTGATGGACCTCTCTGCCGACTACCACCTTGATCTGCTGGCGACGGGGGTCATTCTGCTGGACGCCAATTTGCACATTCGTGAGCTGAACCTGTCAGCAGAGAACCTGCTCGAAGTCTCTGCCAATCGTGCGTTGGGTAGCCCTCTTGAGGCGCTACTCGGTGAATCTAACGAATGGTATCCGCTCCTCCATCAGGCGTTGGCCGACAACTACCCCATGGTGCGCCGAGCGATTCCGCTCACCACTCGAACAGGACAGGAACGGACCGTCGATCTGACGCTGAGTCCCATTGCGGGGAAAGTCGACTCCCGATGTCTGCTGGTGGAGTTGACCATGATTGATCGACTGCAGGCCATCAGCCGCGACGAGAGCGAATGGCAGGCACAGGCCACACTGAAGGAAATCATGAAAGGTGTGGCGCACGAGGTGAAAAATCCGCTGGGCGGCATTCGAGGCGCCGCACAGCTTCTGGCGGGCGAGCTCGCCAATCCCAATCTGCAGGAATACACGGACATCATCATCTCTGAGGTCGATCGGCTGCGCACGCTGGTCGACCGCATGCTGGGCCCCAAAGAGCGTCTGGAATCAGAGCTGACCAATATCCACGAGGTGACAGAGCATGTTCGGCATTTGATCGAAGCCGAAGCCAAAGGCGGACTTAGTATCGAGCGTGACTACGACCCCAGCTTGCCGGATTTTCTGGCCGACGCGGGGCAACTCACCCAGGCCGTGCTGAATTTGGTCCGCAATGCATGGCAGGCCTGTGGGGATAGCGGCTTGATCACACTGAAAACCCGGGTTTATCGACAGTTCACCGTGGGCGGCAACCGGCACAAACTGGTGTGTGCACTGCACATATCGGACAACGGCCCGGGTGTCCCCGATGACCTGCTGCCGATGTTGTTTTTGCCGATGGTCACCGGCAACGCCAAAGGAACCGGGCTCGGGCTGTCGATCGCACAGCGGATTGCCAACCAACACGGTGGATTGATTCAGGTGCAAAGCGCGCCCGGCGATACCTGCTTCACCCTGCTATTACCCATGGAGACCTGAGATGCCGATGACTGACCAGGTATGGATCGTCGACGATGACAGCTCGATCCGGTGGGTAATGGAAAAGGCTTTGTCCCGAGCCGGCCTCAACTGCCGCGCCTTTGAGGCCGGTGATGAAGTGCTGGAGGCGCTGACCCGCGAAGAGCCAATGGTGGTGGTGAGTGATATTCGCATGCCTGGCATGGACGGCATTGCGCTGCTGGCTGAGCTCAAATCGCAGCAGCCCGACCTGCCCGTTATTATCACTACGGCGCACTCTGATCTCGACAGCGCAGTGAGCTCCTATGAGGAGGGCGCATTCGAGTACCTGCCAAAACCGTTTGATATCGAGGAGATGGTCGCTACTGTCACCCGTGCCCAGTCCCAGCGCACTCAGCACGATCAGGTCGATGAAGACCAAGGCGGTAACCCCTCCGCAGAAATTATCGGCAACGCGCCGGCCATGCAGGAGGTATTCCGAGCAATTGGCCGACTTGCCCAGAGCCACATCACGGTGCTGATCAATGGCGAGTCCGGCACTGGTAAGGAGCTTGTGGCCCGCGCCTTGCATCGTCATAGCCCCCGTGCCGACAACGCATTCGTAGCACTGAACATGGCCGCGATCCCTCAGGAGCTGATGGAGTCGGAACTCTTCGGCCACGAGAAGGGCGCGTTTACCGGCGCCAACAGCCGGCGCGAAGGGCGCTTTGAACAAGCCCGCGGCGGCACGCTATTCCTCGATGAAATCGGAGACATGCCCGCTGCCACTCAGACCCGGTTGCTGCGCGTGCTTCAGGACGGTGAGTTCTTCCGCGTCGGCGGCGTAGACTCGATCAAGGCTGATGTGCGGATCATCGCTGCAACCCACCAAAAGCTCGAGTCACTGGTAGAGACCGGTGCTTTCAGGGAGGACCTGTTCCATCGACTCAACGTGATTCGTATACATGTTCCCAAGCTCTCCGAGCGCAGGGAAGACATCCCGAGATTGCTCACACACTTTTTGACAGCCGCTAGCGCTGAGCTCGGTGTAGAAACAAAGGCGCTGTCGGAGGACGCGCTTCAGGTGCTGACCCAATTGCCCTGGCCCGGTAATGTCAGGCAGCTTGAGAACACCTGTCGCTGGCTCACTGTGATGGCAGCGGGACGCGAGGTATTGCTGTCGGACCTGCCGACGGAGCTACTGCAGCACCATGGCGAGGTGCCCGAGGGTGTCGCCGAGAGTTGGCACGAGCAGCTAGCGGGCTGGGCCAACCAGCAGTTGGCGGAGGGGCAATCCAACGTCCTGCGTCAGGCGCTACCACTGTTTGAATCGATCATGATTGAGGCGGCGCTCAAGCACACCGGCGGACGCAAAGCCGAGGCCGCGGAGCTACTGGGGTGGGGGAGAAACACCCTCACCCGCAAGCTTAAAGATCTGGATTTACCGGCCACCTGAACGGTGGCCTGGTTAATCAGTGAGTCGCGCCCTCAGGGGCCGCCTCGGCACTTTCACCACCTTCACCCGCCTCAGCTGCCTGCTGCGCAACCGCCTGACGGAACAGGGCGTCGAAGTTAACCGGTGCGATCATCAGCGCAGGGAAGCCACCTTTGACCGCCAGGTTGTCGACCGCCTCCCGGGCGTAGGGGAACAGAATCGTTGGCGCGACAGTCGAGAGTAATTGCCGCAGCGCGTCGCCCTCGATGCCCGCCACAAAGAAAATACCCGCCTGCTGCACTTCGACCAAAAAAGCGGTCTGTTCTTCAAGCTTGGCCGTGATGGTCAGCGTCAAGACCACCTCGTGATTACCTTCCTCATCCACCCGACTGCTTTTGGTGTTGAGATCGACATTGACGGCGGGCTTCCACTCCTGGCGGAAGACGTTCGGCGTCATCGGAGACTCGAAGGAAATATCCTTGGTATAGATCCGCTGAGTAACAAATTGCTGTTGTGCGGCTGCTTCCTGAGCGGCTGCGGTTCCTTCTTCAGCCATGCTGGCTCTCCTTCTTTATCAAAGTCGTGGCGGTTGCACCGAGATTACGCAAGCAGGGGGTCCAGCCCGCCTGAGCGCTCAAGACCATACAACTGGTCGCAACCACCAATATGTTGTTCGCCAATCCAAATCTGCGGCACCGAGGTTTGCCCGGCCCGCTCGGCCATCTGCTGGCGTGTAGCGGGATCGCCATCTACCGGGATTTCCTGATACGAAACCCCTTTTTGATCGAGCAACGCTTTCGCCCGAACGCAGAATGGGCACCATCGCGTGGTGTAAATCACCACCCCGCTCACTGGGTCACGACCGGAAGCTTTTGTGCATCCCATTCCATCATGCCGCCAGAGAGCTTTTGTGCCCGACTGAAGCCCTGAGACCGGAGCGTTTTGGTCGCGGGACCGGCTGACTGGCCCATTTTACACACCACGACCACGGGTTTTTCGCGGAATTTTTCCAATTCGTCGGTGCGGTTGGCCAATGCCGCGGCCGGGATATGCAGTGCGTCCGTAATGTGACCGCGCGCGTAGTCTGCGGCCTCTCGGATGTCGAGAAAGACGCCACCTTCGCTATTCACTAACTGGACCGCCTCGTTGATCGACAGTGCCGGCCCCGCCTTGCGCGTCTCGTGGAGAACAAGCATGGTCAGCGTCGTCGCCAACGCGGCCACTAAAATCCACTGCTCACCAAGAAACTGAAAAATTAAATCTGCCGACACGCTCTTTCTTTCCACTGGGCAATCATCCGTTTAGCCGCACCTGCGTGGCCTTGGGTGTATTGCGCTCATTCGGGTTTGTACTGCAATCGACTGACTGCAATCCGTTTTTAAATCGACGTTACTGAACTGTATGAGGGGCGCGAGTATATCGGTTCAACCGACCACCCTCCAGTCAGTAGTAGTGCTCCCTCTGCGGGGGCGCGTTACAATACGGGGGTCAGCTACCCGAGCCCTACACGCCGTGTCTACGCCCCGACGCACCACACTACTTGTCATTTTGGATGGTTTTGGTCACCGCTCTGCCAGCGAGGACAACGCGATCCTTGCGGCTAGAACACCGACTCTGGACCGTCTGTGGCGTGAGGCGCCCCACACGTTGGTTTCAGGATCCGGGCTCGATGTTGGCCTCCCCGAAGGCCAGATGGGTAACTCCGAGGTCGGTCATATGAGCCTCGGCGCAGGCCGCATCGTTTATCAGTCCATCACCCGCATCGATCAAGCGATCACCAGCGGCGATTTCGCCACCAACAGAGTGTATCTGGATGCCATTGATCACGCTGTGGCTTCCAATAAAGCAGTCCATATTATGGGCCTGCTATCCCCCGGCGGCGTTCACAGTCATGAGGAACAGCTGTTCGCGGCGCTGAGACTGGCCGCAGAACGCGGCGCGAAGGCACTCTTCTTGCATGCGTTTCTCGACGGCAGGGATACCCCTCCCCGCAGCGCTGCCCCTTCATTGGAACGTGCAGAGGCGGTCTTTGCCGCACTCGGCACCGGGCGGATTGCGTCCGTCCATGGTCGCTACTGGGCAATGGATCGAGACAACCGCTGGGATCGCATTGAGAAAAGCTACTCGCTGCTGACAGAAGGCGAGGCGGCACATGACGCCCCTACCGCCCTGGATGCATTGCAAGCCGCCTACGCTCGGGACGAGGACGACGAGTTCGTCGCCCCGACTCGAATTGGTGACCCCGCCGTCTTCGCGGATGGCGACGCCGTGCTGTTCATGAATTTTCGTGCAGACCGAGCACGGCAGCTCACCCAAGCACTGACTGAATCTGATTTCAGCGGCTTTGACCGACGCCAGCAACCCGCTCTGCGATTCGTCACGACTACCGAGTACGCAGGGTCTCTGTCGTGTCCGGTGGCTTTTCCACCCGACACGCTGAAAGACAGCCTCGGCGAGGTGCTTTCCGATAAAGGCCTCACTCAGCTGCGGATTGCCGAGACCGAGAAGTATGCGCACGTGACCTTCTTCTTCAGCGGCGGTCGCGAAGACACGTTTGTAGGTGAAACGCGCACGCTGATCCCGTCACCCGACGTCGCCACCTATGACTTACAGCCGGAGATGAGTGCCCACGAGGTCACCGATGCGCTGGTCGCGGCCATCGAGTCGGGTGACTACGATTTTATCGTCGTCAATTTTGCTAACGGTGACATGGTGGGCCATACCGGTCAGTTTGACGCCGCCGTGTCGGCGGTCGAAACCCTCGATCAGTGTCTGGGCAGAATCGAAGCGGCATTGCTCGCCACAGGTGGCGAGGGTTTGATCACCGCCGATCACGGCAATTGTGAGCAGATGCGCGACTATGAAAACGACCAGCCACACACCCAGCATACGACCGAGCCCGTGCCGCTGATTTACCTTGGTCAGGGCAACCGTGATCTGGATCCCGATGGTGGCATCCTCGCCGATATCGCGCCTACCGTCCTGACCATGATGGGGCTGGACGTCCCCGCTGCAATGTCAGGACGCAGCCTCCTCAAGCACTGAGCCCGCGCTCGGTGGCTCGTGTCTTCACGCTCGGCCCCAGACTGAGCCTCTGCTGCCTTGCCTTGTGGGCGGGTCTGTCGGTTGCCGCATGGGCGCAGTCCCCCAATACCCTCGACCAAACCTCTGAACAGATCGAAGCGCTGCGCGCCGAGATCTCGGTTATTCAGGCACGACTAGCCTCTCAGGAAAGTGAACGCGACACGTTGCAGGATGCATTGCAAAAGGCGGAAGTACAGATCGGTGAGCTCGACCGGCAGCTGGGTGCGCTGAGCCAGAAACGTCATGCGCTAAAGCAGGAGCTCACAGCGCTCGATGCTGAAGGCCAACAACTCCGAGACGCCCAACGCCAGCGAGCCAATACCATCGACGTCAGCATTCAAGAGCTGTGGGTACTGCAACAGGGAGGTGGCTTCCGGGTCTGGCTGGGCGACCAAAACCCAGAGGACGTGGCGCGAAATCTCGCCTACTTTGAGGCGCTGATCGAGGCGCAGCAGCAGACGATTGCGGAGTACGAACTGGGTCTGGAGGCGGTCGAACAGAACCGTAGTCGCATCGCCCAAGCGCAAACAGCACTCCGGGAGCAAGCGACCGCTGCGGCGGCCACCAAAGCGACGCTCACAGACCAACGTGCCACGCGACAAAGCACCCTCACCCTAATCAGCCAGCGGGTGCAGGACGACCAACAGCGCCTGAGCACGCTGGAACGGGATCAGGCACGATTGAATGCGCTGCTAGACGAGCTAGAGGCGCTCGCCGCCGCTTCCTCCCCGGTGGTGGCGCCACCCGAAGCGCAGCTACCCTTCGCCGATACCCAGGGCGCACTGTCCATGCCAATGGCGGGCAAGCTGACAAACCGATACGGCGCACGACGCAATGCGGATATTCGCTGGCGCGGTTGGCTGATCACGGCAGATGAAGGTGAGCCCGTCCGCGCTGTTCACGGCGGCGACATCATCTATGCCGACTGGCTCCGCGGTCAGGGCCTCCTGATCGTGATCGATCATGGCGAGGGTTGGCTGTCCCTCTATGCCCAGAACCACAGCCTGCTGCGAGGAGTGGGCGATCGTGTCAGTGCCGGTGACATCATCGCCAAAGCGGGCGCCAGTGGTGGCAACGAGACGTCTGGCCTGTATTTTGAAATTCGGCACCGGGGCGAGCCGGTCGATCCTGGCGAGTGGATACGTCGCTGAGACCCGGCCGGATAATCGGGTACCATTACCGGCCCAATGCTTTCAGGCCTCACTCTCAGGAAATTCTCATGGACGTGCGTTTACGCTTTCGCGGCATCGGATTGCTGCTGACACTCTTGATCTGCTCGCCGATTCTGGCGCAGGAGCCTGAAACTGAAGACAGCCATCCCATGCCGGGCAACGACCCTCATAGCGGGATGGCTAGCTCTGCAGAGAGCGCTGGCGATCCCGCGACACAATCGCTACCCCTCGAAGAACTGCAGATGTTTGCGGATGTGTTTAACCAGATTCGGCAGGGATATGTGGAATCAGTCCCCGACAGCGAGCTATTCGAACTCGCAGTGCAAGGCATGCTGTCGGGTCTCGACCCCCACTCCGTCTTTCTAAAGGAAAAAGCCTACGACTCACTGCAGGAAACGACGCAGGGCGAGTTCAGCGGGCTCGGCATCGAGATTGGCCAGGACCGCGGCTACATCACCATCATTGCTCCGATTGACGGCTCACCAGCCGAGGCGGCGGGACTCGAGGCGGGGGATGTCATTCTGAAAATTGACGGTGAATCCATCCGCGACTTGCCGGTGAACAAGTCCGTTGATCTTATGCGGGGGCCCACCGGGTCTGAAGTATTGTTGACGATTGGTCGACGCGGTGTCGCTGACCCTTTCGACGTCACCGTCATCCGCGACATCATCAAAGTGCCCAGCGTGCGTAGCCGGGAGCTCATGGAGGGCTATCTCTGGCTGCGGGCATCCCAGTTCCAGAGAGATACCGGTCTTGAGGCCGTCGCCACATTGGCGAAAGCCCAGGCCGAGGGCCCTTTAAAGGGTGTTGTCATTGACCTACGTAACAACCCGGGCGGCGTGCTGGGTGCCAGTGTCGACATGGCGGGCGCTGTGCTGGATGGCGGCTTGGTGGTGTACACAGAAGGCCGTCACCCTCAGGCCGCAGACCAGTATGAAGCGGCGGCCGGCGACATGCTGAACGGCGCGCCGATCGTGGTGCTGATCAACGGCGGCTCGGCCAGCGCATCGGAAATTGTCGCGGGTGCACTGCAGGATCGTCGGCGCGCGGTCATCATGGGCACGAGGAGTTTCGGCAAAGGCTCGGTGCAAACCATACTGCCGGTCAACGACACCCGCGCCGTCAAGCTCACCACCGCGCTCTATTACACCCCCAATGGTCGCTCGATTCAGGCGGAAGGCATCGTGCCCGATATCGTAGTCGAGCGCGCTGAGGTGACCAGCGTTGAGTCAAACCGCCGCACCAAAGAAGCCGACCTACAAGGGAGTTTGAGTGGTGACGGTGATCCCGTGGATGCGCAGTCTGAAAGTGAGGCACTCACTGAGTTACGCAATTCAGATAATCAGCTTTATGAGGCGCTGACACTCCTGCGCGGCATCAATTTGCTAACGCCCGAGGCGCCAACCGAAACACCTGAGGCAGAGGACCCCACCACAGTGGCGCTCGGCGCGCCCTGACGCACCCGGCGAGCACGCCCTTTTAATTTCTGGGTTCCGTGACGGCGCATCCCCGATAGGTTGCCCGCTGTCACACCCGCATCGTGATGCCTTGGTCGGCCATGAACGACTTGGCCTCGCCCACCGTGTACTCACCAAAGTGGAAGATGCTGGCAGCCAACACGGCGTCGGCGCCCCCTTCTGTCACGCCATCGGCCAGGTGCTGAAGCGTTCCCACGCCGCCCGAGGCAATCACCGGAATGTCGACCGCGTCGGTAATCGCGCGGGTAATGACCAATTCGAAACCATCGCGGGTGCCATCCCGGTCCATGCTGGTCAGCAAGAGCTCACCGGCACCCAACGCCGCCATTTTTGCGGCCCATTCCACCGCCTCTATCCCGGTGGGCTTGCGGCCGCCGTGGGTAAAGAGCTCGTAGCGCGGCGCATCATCGGGTGCCGAGACCCGCTTCACATCGATCGCCACAACAATGCACTGCGAGCCGAATCGGGCCGCCGCGTCACGCACCAGCTCGGGATCGTGAATCGCGGCGGTATTGATACTGACTTTATCTGCGCCGGCATTAAGCATGGTGCGAATATCCTGCAACGAGCGAATGCCACCGCCCACTGTCAGCGGAATAAACACCTCGCGGGCAATCTGCTCCACGGTGTGCACTGTCGTGTCGCGCTCTTCGTGGCTCGCCGTAATATCCAGAAATGTGATTTCGTCGGCGCCCTCTTCGTTATAGCGCCGCGCAATTTCCACCGGGTCACCGGCGTCACGAATACCCACAAAGTTGACGCCCTTCACCACCCGTCCCTGATCAACGTCGAGGCACGGGATAATGCGTTTAGCGAGTGCCATCAGTCGCTCTCCAGAAAAGCATCGACCATGGTCTGAGCCTCGGCCAGATCCAGCGTGCCCTCATAGATCGCGCGCCCCGTAATGGCGCCGCATATGCCTGCCCTGGCGTGCCGCATCAGGCCACGCACATCCTCAAGCTGGCTGATGCCGCCAGAGGCAATGACCGGTAGCCCCGACTCAGCTG
>JAAEZV010000372.1 GCA_018222695.1 Gammaproteobacteria bacterium | reverse complement strand
ATCATCCATGGCGGGCCCATGATGGGGTTTGCCGTGTCGGATCTGGGGGCGCCGATCACCAAAATCACCAACTGCCTGCTCGCTCCCACATCCGCCGAGCTGCCACTAGCCGAGCCCGCCAAACCTTGCATCCGCTGCGGACACTGTGCCGAGGCCTGCCCAGCGTCGCTTCTTCCTCAGCAACTCTACTGGTATGCGCGGGCGAAGGACCAGGAACAGCTGGCGGAACACCGCTTGTTCGACTGCATTGAATGCGGCGCTTGTGCCTATGTCTGCCCGAGCCAGATCCCGCTGGTGCAGTACTACCGCGCCGCCAAGGGACAGATTCGCGATAGCGAGCAGGAAAAACAGCGCTCGGATAATTCACGAGAACGATTTGAAGCGCGGCAGGTGCGACTGGAAACCGAGGCCGCCGAAAGAGAAGCCAAACGCGCCGCCCGCAAGGCCGCAGCGCAGAGTAAAGCAGCCGAAGACGGTGTCGATCCCATTCAGGCCGCCATCGAGCGCGCCAAAGCGCGCAAAGCGGACCAGGCTTCAGAACCGGAGCAGACGCCTTGAGTCTACTCAAGGTCACCTCGCCTCACGCCTCAGGCCAGAGCCGAGTATCCGCGGTCATGCGGGATGTCCTGCTGGCCACGCTGCCCGGGGTCGTGGTGCTGACCGCTTATTTCGGACCGGGTACGCTGGTCAACATCATCTTTGGTGGCCTGATTGCCGTCGCGTGCGAGTACGCCATTGTGGCGCTACGCGGTCGCGACCCAAGGCTTGCAGTGAGCGATTTGAGCGTACTCGTGACGTCGACGCTACTCTGTATTGCGCTGCCGCCCTACGCCCCTTGGTGGCTGATTACGATCGGCGTCTTGACGTCGGTGCTGCTCGGCAAGCAAGTCTTTGGCGGGCTGGGCTACAACCCCTTCAACCCCGCCATGGTGGGCTACGTAGTCCTGCTGATCTCCTTCCCGGTTCAGATGAGCGCCTGGGCCTCACCGAGAGGTCTGGCGGAGATCCCAGGGATCACCGACACCTTCCAGCACCTTTTCTCCCCGTCAACGATCGACGCGGTTACCGCCGCCACACCGCTTGACCTACTCCGGCAAAACACCGGACTGCTGTTTGAAGATTTGCTCACCAGTAGCCCTGAGCTCACCGGTTGGGGTGGCATTGGCTGGTTCGAGGCCAACCTCGCCTTTCTATTGGGTGGCGCGTGGCTACTTTATCGGCGGGTGTTTACCTGGCATGCACCGGTCGCGATGCTCGCGGCTCTCGCTGTCTGTGCGCTCATGGGTTACGACGGCGGCAGCTCCCAGAGCGGCGGTAGCGCACTGTTCCACCTGTTCAGCGGCGCCACCATGTTTGCGGCGTTTTTTATTATCACCGACCCCGTCAGCTCCGCGGTATCGAACAAGGGGCGGCTGATATTCGGTGCCCTGATTGGTGTCTTAATTTATCTCATTCGTACGCTGGGTAATTACCCCGACGCCGTCGCCTTTGCGGTATTGATCCTGAATTTCTGTGCGCCCTTTATCGATCACTACACCCAGCCGAGGGTGTACGGCACCGGGAGTCGCGAGTCATGAAGTGGCTGGCATCGATCGGTCTGAGCGGCACGGTGCTCGCCCTATTTGCGGCCATCACGTCGGTCGCCATCGGCTGGACCTACCTCGGCACCAAGGCGCAAATCGACTTTGAGGTGCGGCGCGCGGAGGCACGGCAACTGCTGGAGATTTTTCCGCCCGACACCCATGACAACGAGATCGTTGATGACGTGTTTCAGGTCGCCCCAGAAACCGCGCTGCTAGGCATCAGAGAGAGCCGTCAGGGTTATCGTGTGAGACAGGGGAATACCGTCGTCGGCGTGATTCTGCCCGCCACCGCCCGGGACGGGTACAGCGGTGATATTCGCGCCTTGGTGGGCGTTCGCCGGGATGGCTCGGTGGCGGGGGTACGCGTGGTCGCGCACCGAGAGACGCCTGGACTCGGCGACAAGGTCGACCTGCGCAAATCCGACTGGGTCCTCGATTTCAACGAGCGCAGCCTGACCAACCCGGCATTGAGCGGCTGGAATGTGGAAAAAGAAGGTGGCGTTTTCGACCAGTTCACAGGGGCAACAGTGACCCCCCGCGCAGTGATCCTCGCCACACGCCGGGCCCTCGAATACGCTACCCTGAACGCGGCAACTCTTTTTGAAACGGGAGCGGGCTCCGCATGAGCAGCACCTCTTACCGCCAACTGACATTCAACGGG
>JAAEZV010000371.1 GCA_018222695.1 Gammaproteobacteria bacterium | reverse complement strand
GCCCACCGATGACAACCTGCAAGGCGCCGAGAAGTCCGGCAGCTTTGCCGACGGCTACGGCTATGACGCGCGTGCTCTGCCACGACGCAATGTGCTGGTGACCTCTTCGTTCACCGGCTGGAACAACTACATGATGAATCTTGGCAAGATGATGGGCGATGCCGAGGCGATGAAGCGTTTCGGCAACACCGTTGTCATTTGGGACCTGCATTCGCGAAAGCCCAAGAAGATCCTCGATGTGCCCGGTGCGCCGCTCGAAATCCGCTGCGCCTGGGGCTCTCGCTCGAACTACTGCTTCACCACCACCGCCCTCACCTCCAAGGTCTGGTTAATCTACGAAGATGAGGCAGGCGAGTGGCAGGCGAAAGCGGTCGCGGATATTGGTGACGCCAGCAAGATTCCTCTGCCCGTGGATATCTCGATCTCGGCCGACGACAACCACCTGTGGATCAACACCTGGAACGATGGGCTGACTCGCTTGTATGACATTTCAGATCCGTTCGCACCGACGCAGATCATGGAAGAGCAGATCGGCGAGCAGGTGAACATGGTGTCTCAGAGCTGGGACGGTGAGCGGCTTTACTACACCTCGTCGCTGCTAGCGAACTGGGACAAGACCACCGCATCAGAAGGCAATGACCTGCAGTACTTCAAGCTCTACAAGTGGGACGGCAAGACGATGACGCCAGAATTTAATCTCGACTTTGTCGAGCTTGGCCTCGGAGCCCCACACCAGATGCGATTCGGCGCCCACGCACTGTATGGCGGCATGACCGCGCAATCGCCGTCGGGCCTGATCACGACACCACCCGCGCACTGATACCACCGTGCGCGGTACCCTCCTCCTGCTGATCTGGGCATGGAGTGCAGCCGCACTCTGTGCCCCCCACGAGCACAAACCACCTGTGGTACTGGCCCCGGGCTACGCGCCCTTGTCCTTCACGGCGCCGGAGCCCGGCAGCTACGCCCTTCCGTCCATGGGTAGCGCGGCAGATGGCGCGGTGATCGACAGTGACGGCAATTCAGCACAGCTCCATGATTTCCTCGGCGACAAGCCCACCGTCCTGAGCTTTATTTTCACCACCTGCGATGACGTGAACGGCTGCCCACTGGCCACCTACGTGATGCGGAGCGTCCAAGATGCTCTGCAGGCAGACCCCGCGACTGCGGATAAAGCGCGCTTGGTGAGTTTCAGCTTTGACCCCGTGTTCGACACCCCCGATGTGATTGACGCGTATGGATCTCAGTTTCGCGCGGGGGATTTTGACTGGCAGTTCCTCACCACAGAGGGCGCCACCACATTGGACCCCATCCTCAACGCCTATGGTCAGTGGGTCATCCGGGACTATGACGAGAATGGCGAATACATGGGCACCATGTCGCATATCCTGCGGGTGTTTCTGATCGATGAATCCCGCCAGATTCGCAACATCTACAGCACCTCGTTTCTGCATGCTGACACCGTTGCCAACGACGTGCGCTCGCTGTTGATGGAAGCCACTGCTGATCCATCAGCGGACGCGGGATCCTGACCCACTTCACGCACGACTCAATACTCTCTGCACTCGACGAAGTCGTCTGCCCCTCCCCACACTGATTGTCAGGGCCTGAAGCCCCGTCGCTACGGCAATCAGGCACTGTATTCGTGCTACCCTGCGCGCGTTTTTTCTCGGGCTAAACAATGCCCGAGCAGAGGAGATCTGAGGATGCTGATCAACGGCGAATGGCAGACCGACACGCCCACTTTCCCGGTTTTTAATCCTGCGACGGGGGAGGAAATTGGCCAGGTTGCCAATGGCACTGAGCAAGACGCTGCGCGCGCCATTGATGCGGCGAGCGCCGCACTGCCCGCTTGGATGAACGAGACCGCCTATGCCCGGTCAGCGGTGTTGTATCGCGCCTACCAGCTAATGCTCGAGCAGCAACGCGAGCTGGCTGAACTCATGACCCGAGAGCAAGGTAAGCCGCTGAAAGCATCCATGAATGAGGTGAAGTACGCGGCGGATTTTCTGCTGTGGTTCGCTGAAGAAGCCAAACGGGTTTACGGAGAGACCATTCCGTCTGCGCGATCAGATCAGCGGTTTCTGGTGCAAAAGCAAGCTGTCGGCGTTGTCGCTGCGGTCACCCCCTGGAACTACCCCATCTCCATGCTGACGCGAAAACTCGGACCAGCGCTCGCCGCGGGTTGTACCGTGGTATTAAAGCCCGCCGAAAGCACACCACTCTGCGCCATCGCCGTCTTTAAAC
>JAAEZV010000370.1 GCA_018222695.1 Gammaproteobacteria bacterium | reverse complement strand
CTAGTCCGCTGCCGCTCCCAGTTTGCGGATCGGCGGTGCGCCGATTGCGGTGATCGTCGCTTTTTCTTCTGTAAAGAAGTCGGCCGCCTGCCGAGGCCCGTCGCGGCCAATACCCGACTGTTTGAAGCCACCAAAAGGCGCGCGCAAATCGCGTGCGAGCGGTGTGTTAATCCACAACGTGCCGGCGTCAACCCGCTGCTGAAATGCCTGCGCCCGGGTCAGACTGTTGGTCCAGCAATACCCCACCAGACCAAATTGGCTGTCATTAGCCAAGGCAAGCGCCGCGTCATCGTCATCAAAGACCTGAATGCTGACCACAGGGCCGAAGACTTCTTCCTGGCAAAGCGACAGCTGATTGCTCTCTACCTGAAAGACGGTCGGCGCAACAAAATAGCCGTCGCCCAGATCCGCTCTCGCTTCGCCGCCACAGAGCAGCGTGGCGCCCTCGGATTGGGCGCGCGCGATGTGCTCAAGCACCCGGTCCTGGTGTGCCTTAAATGCCATCGGGCCCACTTCGGTGGTGTGGTCGAGAGGGTTGCCCACGGTGAGTGAGCGCGTCCTCGCAACAAACGCCTCGATGAAGCGCTCCGCGATGCCTTGTTGCACCAGAATGCGGGAGCCCGCAATGCAGATTTGCCCGCTGTTACTGAAGATATTCACCAGCGAGCCGTCGATCGCGCGATCGAAATCTGCGTCATCAAACACGATATTGGCCGATTTGCCGCCGAGCTCAAAATGCACGGGTGTGAGGTGTTGAGCGGCTGCGGCCATGACCTGGCGCGCAGTTTGCCCGCCGCCCGTGAACGCGATGCGATCGATGTCGGCGGATCCGGCCAGCGCCGCGCCGGTCACTGCGCCACTGCCATTGACAACGTTGAGCGTGCCCGGGGGCAAGCCCGCTTCTTCCATCAGCGCCACCATGCGCAGCACTGACAGCGGCGTGAACTCCGACGGCTTGAGCACGGCGGTATTGCCAAAGGCCAGGCTAGAGGCGATTTGCATACTCGCCAGTGCCAAGGGCGCGTTCCAGGGAGCAAACAAGGCGGCCACGCCCGCTGGCTGTCGGGTAACGATGGTCTGGTAGCCGGGGAGTTGTTCAAACGTCTCGCCCGCCATCACCCCGATGTAGTCAGCAAAAAAATCCAGGTTGTCCGCGGCACGTGGCACCTGTCGGGATGCCAAATGGGAGGAGGGCAGGCCTGCACAGATGCACTCCAGCACCGCCAGCTCGTCAGCATGATCCCGGATCAGCTTTGCTGCGCTGCGAAACACGGTCTGCCGGGTAGCGGTGCTCGCACGAGACCATTCCCCGCGGCTGAAACTTTCGCGCGCGGTGTTCACTGCGGTGGCTACGGTACTGGCATCGTCCTCTTGTAGCGCGGCGACCTGTTCCCCGGTGCCGGGAAAGTAAACGTTATGACGTGTGGCGCCCGCATCAACTGGCACCGACTTTCCGCCAATGTGCCCGGTGATGACATCGGGCAGGGCGGTGCCCGCGGCAGCGACGGCCTGATCAATAGTGCTCATAGCGTCATCTTACTCGATGGTCTGTTCCCGCTCCCGCGATCGAATCATCGCCGCGTCGAGGAGGTAATCGCGATGCTTGACGGGGTCGCTGATGGTCTCTTGCAGCTCCCGCCAGATGACCTGCCGCTTATCTGCTTGGGTTTCGCGGTGGCGGGCATAGTTTTGTGCCGACAACCGCTGCACCTCCTCCAAAGCGATAGTCCTGCGGCGACGATCGTAGCGTTCAAGCAATGCGGCGTCTTCTCCTTCCATTACCGGCACTAAATGATCGGCCAGTGATCGGGCATCGTGGATGCCGCTGTTCATGCCCATGCCCCCTGCGGGGCTGTTTAGGTGTGCGGCGTCGCCGACGAACAGGACGCGACCATGGCAGAACCGGTCAAGGCAGCGCTGGTGCAGGGTGTAGTAGTTGCGACTGCGGATCGTCGTCTCGGCGGCTGCTGCGGAGACGCTCGCGAGGTGCGCTCGGGCCACCGGGTCGCTCAATGCCGTCTCGACATCCTGACCCTGTTCCGGAGAGTAGGTGAAGCGCCAGGTATCACGGAGGCGCATCAGGCTGTAATGCCGGTCGGGCAACCACACATAGTTAACGCCCAACAGGTTGGCGATGTCGTGCTCAAAGGGGTAGTCCAGTACCAGTGTGATCGACGTCTTGGGGAAGACCTGTCCATCAAATGTCAGCCCCAAAGATTTTCTGACCTGACTGCTCGCGCCGTCCGCCGCAA
>JAAEZV010000369.1:757-2219 GCA_018222695.1 Gammaproteobacteria bacterium | reverse complement strand
CCGGCACTGATTGTGTGGGAGCTGGTCTGAACAACGGCAGTTTTCCGAACGGAATCGGCAACTTTCGGACGCTCTGGGCGACAACGAGAGGCGCTGAGCCTGTGATGAGCTGTGAGTCGGGAGCGGTGCCGGGGTCGGACGTGTTGCAGGTCAAACGGCTTGAGGGTGCGCCGGTATTCGGGACGCCGTCTGCAGATCACTACTACGCGTTCGTCAACATCAACGAGATCGCGTTTTTTGCCGGAAACGAGACCCCGCCGGTGCTACCCGGTGGGCGTATTTACGAATATCAGCACCGGGTCTATTACGTCGCGAATAATGAATTGGGGGAGCCGACCCTGTATCGCCATGGTCTGGCTCGCGGTGACTTGATGGCAGTGGCAGAGCCGCTTGCGGCGGGCATCGAGGCGATTCAGTTTGAGTTTGGTGTCGACATGGACGGTGACGGTACGGTCGACAATTATCTGATGTCCAGTGATGTCGATGATGCCGTCTGGGATCAGGTGAATCGCACCGAGGTTTTGACAGTGCGAGTGCACTTGCTAGTGAGGGCGGTGACAAAGGACAACACCTATTCCGCGGGCGGTGATCGAACCTATCGCATGCCCGCTGGAGACCGCGTAGCCGCCGACGATGGCTTTCGCAGAAAACGGGTGTCTGCCACCATCATGGTGCAGAACCCGTGGTTGACGACGCAGAGGGTGGAGCAATGAAGCGCCAGCGAGGCATCGTCATTATTGTCGTTTTTCTGATGCTGCTGGTACTCACCATGCTCGCCGTCGGGCTCGCAACGCGCGCCAGAATGACGGCACAGTTGACCGCGGCAACCAATGCGCGTTCCGAAGCCTTGCACCTGGCTAACGGTGCGCAGGCCGGATTCGTCGAATCGCAGCGGCTTGCGCGAGGCGAGAGCGCCTTAATCAGTAATGCCGACGTTTACACCTCGACAGAAGCATCTGGGGTAGTGAACACGGTGACGTTCCGGGTTGAGACGCAGTGTCGTCGGTCCCGCTCCGCGACGGCGGTAGGCATTGTGGCCTGCCGTCATAGTGAGCTGGACAGTGCCGTCACCTACGGTAAAAACAATCGCGGCAGTTTGTCTGTTGTGACGGGCGTAGAGCAGCCCGTGCTCAACACCTCAGGAGGATGATCGTGTTAGACCAAGGAAGGTTCAATAAGTGGCTGAGGATGCTCGGGGTAGTCGGAGTGCTCGCAGCGTGCTCTGCCCTGCTGCACGCCGATGACACTGAACTCTACATTGCTAACGGCCTCTCCACAGGTCAAGGGCGGCCCCAGGTGCTCATTATTTTTGACAACTCGGGCTCTATGCGGACGGAGGAGGCGGTGGCCGCCGAGCCTTTTGACCCCAGTTTCGATTACACGGGGTACGGTGGGAATAGGTTGTTTTATGTGCGTGGGTCTGTCGATACTGACGATTATCCCGATCCGCAAAGCGGCTCAG
>JAAEZV010000369.1:0-747 GCA_018222695.1 Gammaproteobacteria bacterium | reverse complement strand
ATAATGCCTGTGCCAGCAGCAATGCGCCGCATCCAGCTGACCCTAGTTTCTCTGTACTCGAGTACGAGGGGCGTTTCACAAGTAATTTTCGCTACTTTCGAGATAGTGGTGGGTGGATAGCGCGAACCTGGAGACCATTGGTAGGCGGTGGCTCTGGTTACAGCAGAATGCGAGCTTCGGTCTTTGATTGTGCCGCGGACCTAGATGCCGCAGACCCGACGAATGCACCTGCTGCGTCCAACTCTGACTTCCGCGGTACCGGTTTTCCCCAAAACGGGGATGCCGATGAGCCGTTTGATGGCGTGAGCTTGGGCGCGAGTCAGGCTGAGCGGGATGCGGCAGCAGCTGTGTCGTACGATGAAACGGATTTTGGTCGGGGCGATGCTGCGACGATTTTTACTGAAAACTATTTGACCTACCTCCGAGATTTCCAAGAGCCGATCCAGCGTCAGCGCATCGCGATTGCGCGGGACACGATCACCAGTCTGATTAACACCACGCCCGGCGTCGATTTTGGCCTCATGGTATTTAATTATAACTACAACAGCGGATCGTCAATTGGCAGTGATGACGGTGGGCGTATCGTCTCGGGCGTGCGGCAAATGACTGATCCTAATCGTACTGCGCTGGCGGATACCGTGAGCAGACTCAATGCGGAAACATGGACGCCTCTCTGCGAATCGCTATTTGAGGCTTATCGCTATTACTCCGGTGGGGCGGTGCTGGGTGTGTCTCTTATGCACATCT
>JAAEZV010000368.1 GCA_018222695.1 Gammaproteobacteria bacterium | reverse complement strand
CAACCATCAGATAATCGCGGCTCTGGGACCGCTAATAGGTAACCTCACCATGGAATGCAGCACTCTTACAGAACAGGCGCGCCACTGGGCGAGCACACAGCCCGAAAAAATCTGGATGCGAGACCTTCACGACACCGGAGCAGACGAGTACCAGTGGGGCGAGACGGTCGCAGAGATAGATCGCGTGGCCTCCTGGCTCGAGGCGGAATTTGGCGAAGGCCAGCGGATGGCGCTGCTCTCCAGAAACCGGGCGCACTGGATCATAGCCGACATGGCGGTGATTCATTCCGGCAACGTGACGGTGCCGCTGTTCACCACCCACGCGACCGCCACGGCCGAGTACATTCTCGAGTTCACCGAAACGAAGGTGCTCTTTCTTGGTCAAACCGAAAACTGGGAGGGTGTGAAGACAGTGTTGCCCTCGGACTGCCTGCTTGTGACGCTACCAGGAGTGGAGTGCGAGCTGCCGCACAAGACCTGGGCCGAGCTGGTCTCAGCCGCACCGGCTGACGCGCCCAACTACCAACCTCATGGTGACGACATTGTCTCGCTGGTCTTTACCTCTGGCACCACTGGTCTACCCAAGGGCGTGATTCAAACCCACGCGACCAACCTGGTGCCCATGCGACGTTGCCAGGAGCTCTTCACCCAGCAGGATCAACCCCGCTTTTTCAGTTACCTGCCTCTCTCGCATATTGCTGAGCGTCAGGTGGTGGAATTCTCCTCGGTGAATTCAGGTGGCGAGATCTTTTTCAATGAATCCCTTGAGACGCTCGCCAGAGATCTACCCCAGTGCAAACCGCATATCTTTTTCGGCCCGCCGCGGGTGTGGGAACAGCTTCGCAAATCCATCACCGCCAAGTTTGGTGGCGCGGACGCACTCAAAGCTGCGCTTGAAGCTGATCAAGCTGGCGTGCAAGCGCTCGTCGTGGGTGCTCTGGGCTTCGAAGAGGTCGACTACTTTTTGACCGCCGCGGCACCCACCCCCCCTGCATTGATTCACTGGTGGGAATCCGTGGGGGTCAAGCTTTGCGAAGGCTTTGGGCAAACCGAGGCCATGGGTCTCATTGCGACGGATCCCGCGGACCGACGGGTGGGCTCCATTGGTCGACCCGTGGGTGAAGTCGAGGTCAAGATTGGCGACAACGACGAAATGCTGATCAAGGCCGAGGGCTGCACCCCGGGCTACTACAATCGCCCCGAGAAGACCGCAGAGCTATGGCAAGACGGCTGGCTGCATACCGGCGACAAGATCGAAATCGACGAAGACGGCTTCATTTTTATCACCGGCCGCGTCAAAGACTACTTCAAGACCATTCAGGGCAAGTTTGTTGCGCCGCCCCCCATCGAAGGCTTGTTCGCCGAGAACGCGCACTCCGAACAGCAGTGCCTGCTGGGTCGGGGTTACTCAAAAACTGTCATGGTGACCGTCGTGAATGAACCCGCCAGGGCCCTACCCCGAGAGGAAGTCGAGGCGGCGGCACTGGCCACGGTGGAGAGCATCAACGGCCAAATCGAGAAGCACGCGCGCATCGGTGCAGTAATCTTCAGCGAGACACCTTGGACGATCGAGAATGAGATCCTGACGCCAACCATGAAGATTCGGCGCGAACAGATCGAGAAGCAGTTTGGCGAAGACGCCGAGCGGCTCGCCCGGGAAGGCGCTGAAGCCGGCAGTATCCTGATGCATTGGGCGGGCTAAGAAGCGTTACAGCCCCCGAGAATCACAACAGACCCGCCGTTAAGTGCCCAGCTCTGTGGCGGGCATCTCGGACTCATACTCCTCGACTGTGTAGCTGCGAATCAGATCACGATCAAACAGACGCTCCTCGTCGGCGACGATTTCCTCCTGCGCCGACTCTGATGCAATCAGGGCCATCGCTGCCTCCATGGTGGGCTGGTCAGGAAACCAGATCTCCATCAGCACATCGAACGGCAGCTCAGTCGGGGCGTGGTTCGCCGCATCGGCAACGGTGAGGTAGCGGCGCTGATACTTCACGGCAAAGCCGCTGAGATACTTCTCACCGATTTTTCTGTGATGCGTCTCGTAGTGCTCGATAAATGCCTCGCGGGACATTCCGGGTTTTCTGGTCAATAACGTCACAACTTTAATCACGCTTTACTTTCACCTCAGTCATCACTTGCGCTTTGACGCTTACCGACATCACCGTCAAAAGTTAATACTCCTGACCCTGTGGGCTCGTAATCCTTTTTGACGAGACCTCCTAGCGTCACTTGGATGTTTGCTCGGTCGCGGACTAC
>JAAEZV010000367.1 GCA_018222695.1 Gammaproteobacteria bacterium | reverse complement strand
ATGGTGGGCCACGATAATCTGGTGGGCCGGTTGCTCGATCAGCTTGACGAGTTGGGCATTGCGGACAACACCATCGTTGTCTATAGCACTGACAACGGACCGCACTTCAACACCTGGCCTGACGCGGCGATCACACCTTTCAGAAGCGAGAAGAACACCAATTGGGAGGGCGGTTTCAGAGTGCCCGCGATGATCCGTTGGCCGGGCAAGATCCCTGCGGGCTCGATCCTGAACGACATGATGTCGCATGAGGACTGGGTGCCCACGCTCATGACCGCGGCGGGTCGACCGACGGTGACCGAGGAGCTGAAGGAAGGCGTGAACATTAATGGCCGCGACTACCATAACCACCTCGACGGCTATGACTTTCTCCCTTATCTCACTGGTGAGGCTGACCGCGGGCCGCGCGATACCTTTTACTACTGGAGCGACGACGGATTATTGACCGCGATGCGTGTCGGTGACTGGAAGGTGGTCTTTGCCGAGCAGCGCGCCAAGGAGTTCGATGTGTGGCGGGAACAGTTCGACACCCTGCGGATTCCCAAGGTGTTTCATTTACGCCGCGACCCTTTCGAGCGGGCCGACGAGCACTCCAACACTTATAACGACTGGTGGGTGCGCACCGCGCTACCGCGTTTGACCATGGCGCGGGTGCAGCTGCAGGGTTTTCTCGAGACGCTGAAGGTGTACCCGCCGCGGCAACGCCCGGCGAGCTTCACCATTGATCAGTTGATGGAGCATTTATACGAGCGCGCTGAGTAACGGCTTCGAGTGCCGATACAAAAAAAAGCGAGCCTTTGAGCTCGCTTTTTTGATGGGCGCTCTGTGCGGCTGATCAGTGGCCGCCGGACGGGTCGACCTCCCAGCTCTCGGTGAGGAAGGCGTGTACCACGCCACCATCAACCGCGATGGTCTCGCCCACGACGTAGTTACCCGCCCGCGATGCAAGGTAGATGGCCACGCCCGCCATGTCTTCGTCATTACCGATGCGGCCCGCCGGCACGTGCTGACCCACGACATCACCCAAGTCCCGTGCCGCCTTGTTCATCTCGGATGCAAACGCCCCGGGCGCGATACCGGTGACAATAATGCCGTCTTTCACCAGCCGCGCTGCGAGTCGCTTGGTCAGGTTGATTACTGCAGCCTTGGAGGCTTGATAGCTATAGGTTTCCCAGGGATTCAGCCGCAGACCGTCGATTGAGGCGATATTGATCACCTTGGCGGGCTGCTCATCTGAGGCGCCGGCTTTGAGCTGGCCATGCATCGCCTGGGTCAGGAAAAAGATCGACTTCACGTTGAGGTCCATGACCTTGTCCCAGCCCGCTTCGGGGAACGTCTCAAAGGACTCGCCCCAGGCTGCGCCCGCGTTATTCACGAGGATATCCACGCCGGATTCATGTTCGGCCATGGTGGCGGCCAAGGCCTTGCAGCCGTCCACCGTAGAGATGTCCTGCGGCACGGCAATACAGTTGGGGCCCAGCTCTTCGGCCACAGCCTCGCAGACGTCTGCTTTGCGGCTGGAGATGTACACCTTGGCACCCTGAGCAATAAAACCGGTGGCGATCATCTTGCCGATGCCCCGCGAGCCGCCGGTGACCAGCGCCGTGCGTCCAGCCAGAGAAAAGAGAGATTGGGTATCCATGAACAATATCCTGTGTGAGGAGGTGATGGGAGCCGAAGCTCAATTGGCACGGATTATGCCATAAGTGATGGCGTGCTCAGCCTACCGACGCGCTGTTACCTGCCAAAATTGGCCGTCGAGAGTCATGCCCGTGTCTTCGCTGTAGAAGGGGGCGACCGCATCAACCACTTTGTCTCGAACCGGCTGCTGGAGGTCCTCAGACGCCTCGCGCACCATCTGTGCGATCAGGCCAATCTGCACCAGCCGCTCGACAATATCGGTAAGGCTCAACCCGCAACCAAAGGTCAACGGCTGTTTCAGCGGCGTCACGGCGACGTTCTCAAACCCGGCGCTGGTCAGCACGTCCGTGACGTAATCAGCCTCCTCAAAGGCAAATGGTCCTGGGGTGCGCGGGGGCATCTCGGGCGGCGCTGGTAACAGTTCGAGGGCGGCCATCGCCGGCACGGTCATAAACGGGTTCACAGCGCGAGGTTGCCAACAGCAAAACGCGAGACGGCCCGATGCGCTAAGGGCGCTGCGAATGTTCGCAAAGGCGGTGACCGGGTCTTCGAAGAACATCACGCCAAAGCGAGAGAAGACCACGTCATAACGCTCTGGTTCAAAAGTGTGGGTTTGCGCATCGGCC
>JAAEZV010000366.1 GCA_018222695.1 Gammaproteobacteria bacterium | reverse complement strand
TGGCTGATCGGCTTCACGAACGTCTGGGCTTGAATAAGCGTGAGGCGAAGGAGCTGGTAGAGCAGTTTTTCGAAGAGATTCGAATTTGTCTTGAGAACAATGAGCAGGTGAAGCTCTCTGGCTTTGGCAACTTCGATTTGCGTGATAAGCGACAGCGTCCGGGTCGCAACCCTAAGACTGGTGAAGAAATCCCGATCTCTGCCCGCCGCGTGGTGACCTTTAAGCCAGGCCAAAAGCTCAAGGCGCGCGTGGATGTGAGCATGGGAGATGAAGGCAGCATCGATGTTTGATCCACGACACAACGACGAACTCCCCGCGATACCCAACAAGCGCTACTTCACGATTGGCGAAGTCAGCGAGTTGTGCGCGGTTAAACCCCACGTTCTGCGCTACTGGGAGCAAGAGTTTCCCCAGCTGAGCCCAGTCAAGCGCCGGGGTAATCGCCGCTACTACCAGCGGGAAGATGTTGAGCTGGTGCGCACCATACGCAGCCTGCTGTACTCGCAGGGTTACACTATTGGTGGCGCGCGCCAGCGTCTCAGCAATGAGCGCCGGGAGCCCTCACCCGTGGAGGTTCAAGCTGCGATCCGCGAGAGCCTCAGCGATCTGGAAAAAGCCCGCTCTTTACTCTCTTCAGTTTAATCCCCACTTAAATTTGGGTATGATCCGCGTCCGTTCGGGGCGTAGCGCAGTCTGGTAGCGCACCACACTGGGGGTGTGGTGGTCGCAGGTTCAAATCCTGCCGTCCCGACCATCTTTTTTTTCGCTCATTCGAGTGGTGACTTTTACAACGTACTCTACCGATTGCCTGATCACACGATTCGACCCGTGTGCCGCGTGTGTTTTCCACTGACGCTCAAGTGACCTCAGCTTCATAGCCCAAGACAATAAAAGCCCCCTTCAGATGATGTGATACTTTGCTGATCTGGGAGGGAGGTCTCAGTGTCTGCAGATGCTCACACAAAATCCGGCAGTCGGCAGTGTCCACGGCAACTGAGTGACGTGGACCTTTTCGCCGCTGGCGCGCAGGAGCATTGGTACGACGCCTACCCGATCTTGCACCGCGAGGCGCCGGTACATCGCTTGCCGGGCGAGGGACTAACCCCCGACACCGACGCGTTCATTCTGAGCCGTTATGAAGATATCAATCGGGTCGTCAAAGATCCGATTCGCTTTACCCCCATTACCTCTCTCATGCTCGAGCAAATGGCGGCGGCCAAAACGCCTCCTGAAGACATGGATTACATCAACATGATGATGGTTTCCATGCTGACGTTGCGCCCAACGGTCGAGCTGTGGCGGGCGCACCGCAAGGAGCTCACTGACCCCTGGGTAGGCCCGGGGGCCGAGCGACATCGCGAGATGATTACCCGGCGCGTGGACGCCTTGATTGACGAGCTGCCGAGTGCGGGCGAAGTGGACTTTGTGCAGGCCTTCGCGCGGCCATTGCCGCAACAGGTGATGGCGGAGGTGTTGGGTTTTCCCGAGGCAGATATCCCCCAGCTGGCCGCATGGGGAGAGGCCCAGGTCATGCCCTTCGTTTACGGGGAGGGTCATTTGAATCGCCTGACCGATGAGCAGCTTGCGGCACAGTTCACGCAGCTCGATGGCTTCAAGGAGTATGTGCAGGACATCGTCCGAGCCAAACGGCAGTCCCCGGCTGACGACATGATCAGTTATTTAACGCGGGTCACCTACAGCGCACTGGATCGCAAGCTCACTGATCTTGAGATCAACGGCATCGTGTATGCCATGGTTTTGGGCGGGCTGGAGACCACTCAGTACGCATTAGAGCAGCAGGCGCAGTTGATTTGCGATCGGCCGGGGCTGTTTAAGGCGCTGCAGGCTAACCCCTCGCTGTTGCGAACCTTCATAGAAGAGTCGCTACGATTGCGGGCGCCCACGCAGGGGCTGTCGACTCGCCTGACCAGTCAGGAAGAACGATTTGGCGAGGTCAACGTACCCAGAGGCTCGGTGCTGCATTTGCGATGGGCTGCCGCCAATATCGATCCCCAGGAATTCGAGTGCCCGATGGATTTACAGCTCGATCGAAGGGCGGCCAGCCGCCATCTGGCTTTTTCTGCAGGCCCCAGAGTGTGCCCAGGCGCGGGTATTTCCCGCCTGGAGCAACAGATTGCTTGGACGCGTCTGCTTGAGCGACTGGAGTCCATGAGTTACGGGTCTGACAACACCCTTTTGCACCAGCCCGGCATCATGCTGGGGACATTGCAACTCAATCTCGAACTAGTGAAAGCGGCTAAATAAAAAGG
>JAAEZV010000365.1 GCA_018222695.1 Gammaproteobacteria bacterium | reverse complement strand
GTTTCAACCAGCCAGCGCTGAGTGCTCTCATCAAAATGAGCTGCGGTGACCCGAGTCTTAAATTGGATATCGCGCCGCAAATCAAAGCGCTCTGCAACGTGGTTGGCGTAGCGCTCTATCTCCGGCTGACTGGCGTAGCGCTCGCTCCAGTCCCACTCCTGCTCAAGCTCTTTGGAGAACGAATAGGAGTACTCGACGCATTCAATATCCACGCGGGCACCGGGGTAGCGATTCCAATACCAGGTGCCGCCCTCGCGCTCTCCAATCTCATAACATTGAACGCTGAGCCCACATTGTCGCGCGCGATAGATCATGTAGAGGCCGGCAAAGCCCGCACCAACAATGACCATTTCGATTTGTTTAATGTTGGGGGAGGGGGTCACTGCGACATTTTATTCCCGGCACACTTAAGGGGCGACACCATACCAGCACCCGAGCGTCGCGTGTGAATCGCTGAGCGAAAGGTCTCAGCTTGAGGCGGTGAAACCCGCGAGTTCTTTCCAGAGGTCTCGATAGTCGTAGTCGGTATCCAGCGCCAGATTGAGCGTGTTGTAGGACGAGAAGTCGCTGACGATATGGGTCAGTTGCACAATCCCCTTGTCCGTGAGGCCATGCTGACGCAGCGCGTCGATCTGGGCGTCGGTCACGGCGCCCGGGTCATTGTTGACCTGCAGCGCGTAGGCGAGCAGAGACTTCAAGCGGTCCCCATCAACGGCATGCAATCCCTGCTGCAACAAGTTACCGACGTAGTCCTCTGATGTACCCAGCCCATAGTTCAGAATGGTGCAAAAGGCAGCGGTGCAGTAGGGGCAACCGTTGGCTTGAGAAACCAGAATGCCAACGTGTTGAACCTCTTCCATGGTGAGCTCGCCCATTTCCCATAGCACTTTGGTGGCACCGAGTTTGGCAGTAAAAAACTCTGGGAAATTGAGCTCGACATAGAAGTGGTTGGGCACGCTTCCCTCTTTCTCAGTGACCCACGCAAAAATACTCTCTATAGCGGGGTCGGTAATTTGTTCGGGTTTTGGGAGTGCAACTCTCGTCATACTGAGTCTCGATACTTGAATGTTTGGTCGCGGGCATGCCCTAGACACTTGGGGTTTTGTTTTGTGCGCAGACGGCGCTTTAGGTGAATCTAAAGGTGCTCGCAGTAAAAAGGTCGATCAGCGGCGATTGATGCTTGCCGAACCCAGACTCCAATATCAATCGACCTGGATGGTGATCCATTTCCACCTTGTCATAATGTCCAAGTCCGCGTCGGTGCCCTCCCTACCGAGGCCGCTCATGCCGTTACCGCCAAACGGGATGTGAGGCTCGTCCTGAATTGACATGGCATTGATATGCACCATCCCGGCATCTGATTTCGCTGCGGCTTTCATGGCGCTAGTGATGTCGCTGGTAAAAATTGCGCAGCTGAGCCCATAGCTTGTGTCGTTCGCGACCTGCATTGCCTGTTCTAAGTCATTCACCGTATAAATTGACGTGACTGGACCAAATGTTTCTTCCCCAAAGACGATCATCTCACTGTTGACGTCTGACAGTATTGTGGGGGGGCAGCAGTTGCCGAGCCAATCGCCGCCGTGTAAGAGCGTTGCGCCTTTCTCCAGCGCATCCGCCACATGCGACTTAACCCTGTCAGCTTGTCGCGAGCTGATGATGGGGCCAATTGCAGTTTCCGGGTCGGACAGATCCCCAACTTTGACTCCCTTGGCAACTTCGACGAATGCTGGGATGAAACGCTCAGCTATTTTTGACTGAACGATTATCCTGCTGGAGGCCATGCACGCTTGGCCCTGAAAGAAAAATATGCCCAGCATCGCCGCTTCCAGCGCCTTATCGAGGTCGGCGTCGTCAAGGATGATTAGCGGGTTCTTGCCGCCCAGTTCCAGGGTTACAGGCTTGAGGCTTTTCGCCGCGATACTGGCTACGTGTTGGCCGACTCTCGGAGAGCCACAAAAATTTATCGCAGCAATGTCATCGTGTGATGTGAGGTAGTCCCCGATCTCTGCCGGGTCTCCTGTGACGTAGTTAAAGACACCCCCCGGTAAGCCTGCCTCGTGAAGGGTTTTTGCGAACTGAACAGTGACCTGTGGCGCGAATTCTGAAGGCATCAAAACCGCTGTGTTGCCAGTAGCGACCACCATCGCGATCTGTTTTACATTTTTCAAAAGCGGGACATTAAATGGGGTAATACAGCCGATGACGCCTACCGGCTCCCGGACGGACATGCCGAAGGCGCCGGGCCGGTCCAATGGCATGGTTTGACCGGCCAGCCTTCTGGGTACGCCCGCGGC
>JAAEZV010000364.1 GCA_018222695.1 Gammaproteobacteria bacterium | reverse complement strand
GCGGCGAAATGATCGTCCGCGCCCTTGAAGATGAAGGTGTCGAGTACATCTTCGGTTACCCCGGTGGAGCAGCGCTCCACATCTATGACGCCCTATTTAAGGCCGAGAAAGTCCCGCATATTCTGGTGCGCCACGAGCAGGCTGCCACCCATGCGGCCGATGGCTATGCGCGCGCTACCGGCAAGCCCGGCGTGGTGCTGGTGACGTCAGGGCCTGGCGCGACTAATGCGATCACGGGTATCGCTACGGCCTACATGGACTCGATACCGTTGGTTGTGATCTCGGGTCAGGTCCAAAGTCATCTCATCGGTGAGGATGCGTTTCAGGAGACCGACATGATCGGTGTCTCCCGCCCCATCGTGAAACACAGCTTTCTGGTGCAGAAGTCGGAGGACATTCCTTCGACTATCAAGAAGGCCTTTTTTATTGCTTCCACCGGGCGCCCCGGGCCGGTGGTAGTCGATATTCCCAAGGACCTGACACACCCCGAGCATAAGTTCGAATATGAGTACCCGGAAACGGTCAGCATGCGCTCTTATCAACCGTCTGCCAAAGGCCACTCGGGTCAGATTCGTAAGGCGGCGCGCATGCTGCTCAGTGCGAAGCGGCCAGTTATTTATGCGGGGGGTGGCGTTATCCAGGGCGAGGGCTCCGAGCAGCTGACCGCGCTGGCGCGCCGGTTAAATTCCCCCGTGACCAATACGCTCATGGGCCTTGGTGCTTATCCAGGTACGGATCGACAGTTCCTCGGCATGCTGGGTATGCATGGCTTCTACGAGGCCAACATGGCGATGCACCATTCGGATGTCATCCTTGCGGTGGGCGCGCGTTTTGATGACCGCGTCACCAACACGGTCTCCAAGTTCTGTCCGGGCGCCAAAATTATTCACGTGGATATCGATCCGGCGTCGATCGCCAAGATTGTGCCCGTCGACATCCCCATTGTCGGACCGGTGGATACCATTCTGCAGGAGTTGGACAAGCAGGTTGCGTTGCAGATGGAGAGTGCCGAGCGGGTATTGCCCGACCCGGAAGCGCTGGCGCAATGGTGGCAGCAAATCGACAGTTGGCGCGAGGCGCACGGCCTTTGGCACGGACGTCAGTATGGCGAGTCGGCATCGATCATGCCCCAGGACGCTATCTGTGCCTTGTACGAAGCGACCAATGGCGAGGCCTACGTGACATCAGATGTAGGCCAGCACCAGATGTTTGCCGCGCAGTACTACAAGTTTGACTACCCGCGCCGCTGGATTAATTCCGGCGGGCTCGGGACCATGGGATTCGGCCTCCCTGCGGCCATGGGCATCAAGATTGCCCTGCCAGATGCCGATGTCGCCTGTGTCACAGGGGAGGGCAGTATCCAGATGAATATTCAGGAGCTCTCTACCTGCAGTCAGTACGGCTGCCCGGTGAAGATCATCAACCTGCGCAATGACTACCTCGGTATGGTCAAGCAGTGGCAGGACATGCAGTACGAGGGCCGTTATTCAGAGAGCCACTACGCGGCGTCGCTGCCTGATTTTGTCAAGCTTGCAGAGGCATACGGGCATGTTGGCATGGAGGTCAAATCTCAATCTGACCTGCTCCCTGCGATGAAGGAGGCCTTTGCCCTGAAAGACAAGCTGGTCTTTATGGACATCCATATCGACCCTGACGAGCACGTGTATCCAATGATGGTCGCACCCAACGGGGCGATGAAGGACATGTGGCTCAGCAAGACGGAGAGGACCTGATATGAGACGGATACTCTCAGTGCTGCTGGAAAACGAATCCGGCGCTTTGTCGCGGGTGGTGGGGCTATTCTCACAGCGCGGCTACAACATCGAAACGTTGAACGTGGCGCCGACTGACGATCACTCACTGTCGAGATTGACCGTGACTACCACGGGCGACGACCTCAAGATTGAGCAGATCACCAAGCACCTTAACAAGATTGTTGATGTGGTGAAGGTGGTGGATCTCACAGAGGGCGCGCACGTTGAGCGCGATACCCTGCTGGTGAAAGTCCGCGCGGTAGACGCGCAGCGCGACGAAATCAAGCGTACCGCCGAGATTTTCCGCGGGCAGATCATCGATGTGGGCCCCACGACCTACGTGGTGCAGCTTACGGGACCCTCGGAAAAGCTCGACTCCTTCTTGCAGGCGCTGGGCGAAGCCGAGGTGCTTGAGGTGGTGCGCTCTGGCGTCGCGGGTATGGCGCGCGGGGAGAAAGTCCTGGCGCCATGACGCCTGACGAGTTGGCCGCGTCGCTGAGATCTGCCGGGGGGTTACTTCAGGCGGGTAAAGCGGCTGGTGCGCTGCAGTATTGCGA
>JAAEZV010000363.1 GCA_018222695.1 Gammaproteobacteria bacterium | reverse complement strand
GCGGTAGGCACATCCAAAGGCGCTTCATCACGGGGCTCCGCTTCGCTTCCTGCCAACATGGCGGTATCAGGAGGTATCTCTGACTGCTCCGCCGCCGGCTCTGAAGCTTCCACGGTCTTTGTTTCAGCATCGGCCACCAGCGTCAGGCCCTGCGACTCGCGGGCAACACCCTGCGCCCATTCCTCATTCTGCAGGGCGACCTCGTCAAGCGCGGTCGCGAGATCGATCCGAATATCCCCGGCGGCTGGAATCTGCAGCACGTAACCAGACTTCAAGCCGTTAATGTTGCCAGCCTGAAAAGCAGTCGGGTTGGCCGCCAAGATCTCCAGCATGGTCTGCTCTACCGAGACGCCCGGCGCGGCGCCATCAGAAGCGATGCGCCACAAAGTGTCAGTGTTCACTACAAGGTATTGAGCGCCGGGAACGGGTCTCACCGACGGGCCAGTCGCATGACCACCTGCATCGACGCTTGCTGTCTCTGCACCCGAGACCACTGCCTGATTGTCGGGCTGCGCCGCTCTTTCGATCGGCGCATCCTGAAGCTCCAACACCGCCGGCCTCGGCGGCAAATCGATCAACACGGTATATTCGCGCAAAAGACGCCCGTCGGGCCACCGCGCCTCGACAACAAAATCAAGGAAAGGCTCCCGCAGCGGCGCCTCTGTCGTCAGCACCACCCGACGCCCTGACTCATCTGACTCCACCTGAAAATTAATGCGGGTCAGGAAGAAGTCTCGTGACACTCCCAGCCTCTCGAACTCGGCGTCAGAGGCCAGATCGACATGCACGTCACTGTCGTTGAGTGCATCGGCCTCTAGCAGCGACACTTCGGCGCGGAATGGCTCATTGAGATAGGAATAAAGTGTGAGTTCGCCTAGCCCTAGGGCCCAGCCGTCACCGGATAGGGTCGCCGAGGACAAAACAGCAGCGGATACGATTGAAATTCTTTTCATTGGCTCGTCGCCTTTACCTTCCTTTGGTTTGGCTTTCACTGGGCCCTGCCGCCATTCCTTGGCGCCAAATATAAAAGGTCCCAACTTCACGAAACGTTCTGGAGATACTCCGACAGCAAGACCTCTGCGATCTGCACGCTGTTCAGGGCAGCTCCTTTGCGTACGTTGTCAGCCACCACCCAAAGATTCAAGCCTCTTGGATGTGAAATATCCTCACGAACCCTGCCCACAAATACCGGATCGGCTCCCGCTGCCTCGGTGACCGGAGTCGGATAGCCGCCGGCTTCGTGACGATCCAGTAGCGCAACCCCAGCCGCGGCCTCCAATACCTCTTTCGCTCGCTCCGCTGAAATGGGCTCTCGGGTCTCGATGTGGACAGCTTCTGCATGGCCGTAGAAGACCGGCACCCTCACACAGGTCGGATTCACAAGAATGTCGGGGTCCCCCAGAATCTTTTGCGTTTCCCAAACCATCTTCCTTTCTTCGCGAGTATGGCCGTTGTCCTGAAAATTGTCGATGTGGGGTATCGCATTAAATGCAATCTGCTTTGGATATACCGCTGGCTCTGGCGCTTTTCCGTTCAGTAAACGCGCGGTTTGCCCCGCCAATTCCTCAATCGCCGCCTTGCCGGTGCCGCTGACCGCCTGATACGTCGCCACGTTGATTCGCTCAATGCCGACCGCGTCATAAAGTGGCTTCAACGCCACCAACATGCCAATGGTTGAGCAATTTGGATTGGCGATGATGCCCCTCGACCGATAGCCCGCGATGGCCTCTGGATTCACTTCAGGGATCACGAGAGGGATGTCTTCATCGCGACGAAAATGCGAGGTATTGTCGATCACGACGCATCCCGCAGAGGCTGCAATCGGCGCATATTCGGCGCTGATATCGCCACCGGCCGAAAACAACCCTATCGGCGTCTGGGAAAAATCAAAGGTGCTCAGATCCTGCACCGTGTGATGCTTGCCGCGGAACTGCACCGACTTGCCGGCTGATCGGCTGGAGGCCAGTGGATAAAGGGTGTTGACCGGAAACCCTCGCGACTCAAGGATCTCAATCATTACCTCGCCGACCGCACCCGTTGCGCCCACCACTGCCACATTCACTGGCTTCATCATTTTCTCCCTAATGGCTTCGTAGTGCCGCCACAACGGCGTCACCCATCACCCGCGTACCAACGGCCGCGGCGTGGTTGCCATCAACAATCAAATCCGCCGTGCGAAGACCCTGCGCCAATACAGAGGCCACGGCGCCTTCTATAGCCGCAGCAGCCCCCGGCGCATTGAGCGAGTAGCGCAGTAACATGGCCGCTGACAGAATAGTTGCAAGCGGGTTAGCGCTGTCAGTGCCTGCGATA
>JAAEZV010000362.1 GCA_018222695.1 Gammaproteobacteria bacterium | reverse complement strand
CGTCCTGATTGCACTCTGGAAGACGCAGTGGAAAATATTGATATCGGCGGACCGACCATGGTTCGTGCCGCCGCAAAGAACCACCGCGACGTCGCCATCGTGGTGTCGTCCGGCGACTACGGTCGGATCCTCGCTGAACTCGAATCCCATGACGGCCACACCACGCTGGCGACACGATTTGATCTTGCGATTCGCGCCTACGAACACACCGCCGCTTATGACGGCATGATCGCCAATCACTTTGGCTGCCTGGTCGAGGGCGGCTCTGAGGACTACCCGCGGACCTTCAACCTGCAGTTCGAAAAGGTCCAGGAGATGCGCTACGGGGAAAACCCCCACCAGAGCGCTGCTTTTTATCGCGAAGCGCGACAGGCCGAGGTGGGCATCAGCAGTGCTGAACAGCTGCAGGGCAAGGCGCTCTCCTATAACAACGTCGCAGACACCGACGCCGCGCTGGAGTGCGTAAAGAGTTTCGACGCGCCCGCCTGCGTGATCGTTAAACACGCCAATCCCTGTGGAGTAGCCGTCGCGCCAGATTTGATGAGTGCCTACGACCTCGCCTTCCATACGGATACCGAGTCAGCGTTTGGCGGCATCATTGCGTTTAACCGCGAGCTGGATGGCGCCACTGCGGCGGCGATTGTCGAGCGGCAGTTTGTCGAAGTGATCATTGCGCCAGAAATATCTGACGACGCCATCGCTGCCGTGGCAGCGAAGGAAAATGTGCGGCTACTGCGCACCGGCGCGTGGGCCGCCCCCGCCTCTGCCAGAGACTTCAAACGAGTCAACGGTGGGCTGCTGGTTCAGGACCGCGACGACGGCATGGTGTCGCGTGACGAGCTCACAGTCGCGACCGAGCGCGCACCCACTGACGCTGAGTGGGACGACTTACTGTTCGCCTGGAAGGTGGCCAAGTTCGTGAAAAGCAACGCCATTATTTATGCCGCCAACCAGCGCACGATTGGTGTGGGCGCCGGCCAAATGTCGCGGGTGAACTCTGCGCGCATCGCCGCGATCAAGGCAGAGCACGCGGGCCTGGAGGTCAAAGGGGCGGTGATGGCCTCCGACGCCTTCTTCCCTTTCCGGGATGGCATCGACAATGCGGCCGAGCGCGGGATCGCCGCGGTGATTCAGCCCGGTGGATCGATGCGGGATGAAGAGGTGATCGCGGCGGCAAATGAGGCGGGCATGGCCATGGTGTTCACCGGCATGCGCCATTTCCGGCACTGATCAGTGAGTGATAGCGAGACCGCCTTATGAATATTCTGGTTGTGGGGAGTGGCGGGCGCGAACACGCGCTGGCCTGGAAGCTGGCCGAACCAGACACGGTCGCGCGGGTTTATGTGGCACCGGGCAACGCCGGCACGGCACTCGAACCCAAACTAGAGAATGTGCCACTCGACCCCATGGACATTGAAGGCCTAGCGCAATTTGCCCGGGAGCGGGACTGCGCACTAACCGTCATCGGCCCCGAGGCGCCCTTGGTTGCCGGGATTGTGGACCGATTCGCTGAACTTAATCTCCCCTGCTTTGGCCCCACCGCCGGTGCCGCGCAATTGGAGGGCAGTAAATCCTTCACCAAGGATTTTCTCGCGCGCCACGACATCCCCACGGCGTCGTATGCGGTGTTTACCGATATCGAGCCGGCTTTGGCCTATGTCCGGGAACAAGGCGCACCGATTGTCATTAAGGCCGACGGGCTCGCTGCAGGTAAGGGGGTGATCGTGGCGATGACGCTGGGTGAGGCCGAGGCCGCCATCCACGACATGCTCGCCGACAACAAGTTTGGTGACGCTGGGGCGCGGGTTGTCGTAGAGGGCTTTCTCGAGGGCGAGGAAGCCAGCTTTATCGTGATGGTCGACGGCGAGCACGTGCTGCCCATGGCTACATCGCAGGATCATAAACGCATTGGTGAAGGGGATACGGGTCCCAACACAGGTGGCATGGGTGCCTACTCCCCCGCTCCTGTCGTGACCGATGTGGTCTTCGCCAAAGTGATGGAGCGGGTGATTCTGCCTACCGTGCAAGGCATGGCGGCGGAAGGGCACCCCTATACCGGCTTTCTCTATGCCGGCCTGATGATTGATTCAGACGGCAACCCGTCGGTGATCGAATACAACTGTCGTTTTGGTGACCCAGAAACCCAGCCCATCATGCACCGCTTGAGAGACGACCTCGGTGCGTTGTGCCTCGCTGCGCTCGACGGCCGACTGGACGAGAAGTCTGCAGACTGGGATCCCCGACCCGCTGTCGGGGTGGTGTTGGCCGCAGGGGGTTACCCGGGTTCCTATGAAAAGGGCCATGAGATTAAGGG
>JAAEZV010000361.1 GCA_018222695.1 Gammaproteobacteria bacterium | reverse complement strand
AGACCGAGTTCCCCGGAGTGTTAAAAGACCAGGATTTTGCGACGGATGCGGATGTGACAGACGACCTGGGGGCGCACCCGGACGCTGTGAAAGTCACCATGCCAGCAGGGTCCTTGATGATCGCCCGGGGCGATCTCTGGCATCGAGGTGGGGCGAATCGGTCGGATACCGCGCGCTGTCTTGTCACGCCGCAATACTGTGCGGGGTGGCTGCGACCTCTGGAAAGCATGCTGTTGTCGGTCCCGCCGGAGCGTGCCGCTGCGCTCCCGGAGCGGGTCAGGGAATTGCTGGGGTACTCCATTCATCCGCCATTTATGGGGTATTCTGACGGGATGCATCCACAGCGAGTGCTGCCATAGTGGCCTGGCTGTTTCACGTTTTCGATAACTGGATAAATTGAGGGCAACATGCGCGAGTACACACAGTTCTACATCAATGGTCAGTGGGTTGATCCCACCACACCCAAAACTCTGGAGGTTTTGGATCCTTCTACTGAGGAGGCCTGTGCCACGATCTCGCTAGGCTCAGAAGCCGACGTCGATTTGGCGGTTGCCGCGGCCAAGGCCGCGTTTGAAACCTTTAGCCAGACCTCTGTGGAGGAGCGTGTCGGAATGCTCGAGCGGATGGCAGAGATTTTCCAGCGCCGCATTGGCGAGATTGCCGAGGCGATTCGACTGGAAATGGGTGCCCCCATCAAATTGGCGAGCACCGCGCAGGCTTATGCCGGATTGGGCCACATCACCGAAGCCGCGAAGATTTTGAAGAACTACACCTTCACCGAGGATCTGGGCCCGCACCGGGTGGTGAAAGAGCCCATCGGTGTGTGCGGTTTGATTACGCCCTGGAATTGGCCGCTCAATCAGGTCAGCTGTAAGGTCGCGCCGGCGCTGGCGGTGGGCTGCACCATGGTGCTTAAGCCCAGCGAAATCGCGCCGCTGTCGGCTTATCTCTATGCAGAGATTATGGATGAGGCGGGCATTCCCGCAGGCGTATTCAATCTGGTCAACGGCGACGGACCCACTGTCGGTGAGGCCCTGTCGCGCCATCCCGATGTCGACATGATGTCTTTTACCGGCTCAACACGGGCTGGCTCGCTGGTCGCACAAAACGCCGCGCCCACCGTCAAGCGTGTGACGCAGGAGCTGGGTGGTAAGTCACCCAATATCATCCTCGCGGACGCCGATCTGGAGGCAGCTGTCACCCGCGGTGTGATGCATATGTACAACAACACGGGGCAGTCCTGTAATGCGCCGTCGCGCATGCTGGTGCCCCGCGAGATGTTGTCCGAAGCCGAAGCCATCGCCGCCAAGGTCACCGAGAGCGTGGTAGTTGGCCCAACTGCTGAAGACTCAACAACAATGGGTCCTGTCGTTTCCAAGGTTCAATGGGACAAGATTCAGGCGCTCATCGAGGGCGGCGTCGCCGAGGGCGCGAAAGTGGTCTGCGGCGGACCGGGTCTGCCTGATGGCATTGACCGGGGCTATTACGTGCGACCCACGGTGTTCTCCGAGGTGAGCAATGACATGAGCATTGCGGAGCAGGAAATCTTTGGCCCCGTGCTGGTCATGATTCCCTACGACAGTGAGGAGGAGGCGATCCAGATCGCCAACGACACGCCTTACGGTCTGGCGGGCTACGTGCAGAGTGAGGATCTTGACCATGCGCGACAGGTAGCGGCTCGTATCCGCGCGGGCAACGTCCACATTAATGGCGCTTCGCCCGGCATGGACGTGCCCTTCGGCGGTTACAAGCAGTCGGGCAACGGCCGCGAGTGGGGCGCGCATGGCTTCACCGATTACCTTGAGATCAAAGCGATCTCAGGGTTCGAGGCTGCCTGAATCGTCGGTTTGTAACCGGGGCTACCTGTGAAGGCGATTCTGGCGATCGATCAGGGTACGACCGGTACTACGGTTGCTGTGATGAACACCCGTGGGGTGCTGCTGGGGAGCGTCAACTGCGAGTTCCCCCAGATCTATCCGAAGCCGGGCTGGGTAGAGCACGACCCGGAGGCGATCTGGGCATCCGTCCTCAAAGGTATCCGCGCTGTCTTTCGGAGGGGGCTTTGTAAGCCCACGGACGTTGCGAGTATTGGTATCACCAACCAACGAGAAACGTCGTTGCTTTGGGAGCGCCGAAGCGCTAAGCCGCTGGGGAATGCGATTGTTTGGCAGTGCCGCCGCACAGCGAGTTTCTGCGAGGGGCTCCGCAAAAAGGGGCTGGAGTCCATGGTGCGCGATCGCACGGGACTGGTGCTTGATCCCTATTTTTCGGCCAGTAAGTTCCGCTGGTTGCTCAATGACATTGAGGGTGCCAG
>JAAEZV010000360.1 GCA_018222695.1 Gammaproteobacteria bacterium | reverse complement strand
GTACGCTCCATTCTCGATTCCCGGGCTCACCTTGCGCGGGACGTTGGCTTACAACAAGGCCGAATATGATCAGTTCATTGCACCTTGCTGGGACGGTCAGACCGCGGCTCAAGGTTGTAGCACCGATCTACCGGGCTACCCGGGTAAACCTGGCTACGACATCAGTGGCCAAGCGACCGGCATGGCGCCTGAGATCTCGGCTACCGCCGGCTTTGGCTACGATGGCGAAATGGCTAACGGCTGGATGTGGGGTATCGGCGGCGATGTGCTCTACAGCGATGACTACAACGCCTCTGCCATGGGACACCCCTACGCGATGCGCGACTCCTATACGCTGGTCAACGCCATGGCCTACGTCGGGTCGGGTAATTGGATGCTCAAGCTGCTCGGCAAGAACCTATCTGATGAGATGGTCATCTCAGGCAATCTGGAAGGTGCGAGCTCAGGTGCTGCAGCAGGCCGCTCTCAGGCAGATCTGATCGGTTACGGTGGTCCGGGCCGCACGGTAGAGCTTCAGCTCCGACTGAGCTTCTAATCACGTCATCAACCCTTGTGGATGGGGCGGTGCGCATGAAAATGCCACCGCCCTCTTTTTTGAACTCTGAAACCATTACTCCGTCAGAGGTCTATTTAACGCTTTCGTACCGAGTAACTGCTCTTGGTAACAGCTCATGCGGGATTAGCGGTGACCGTGGATTTCTTCCAGCGAGTCCGGCATGGGCATAGCCGGATGGATCTCGTAGCGGGTGATCTTCCAACCGTTCTCAGTGCGCAGAAAGTTCATGCGATAGCGCACATCTACATCCACCATGCCACCAGCTTTAGATCGCCCCAGGCCGCGGGCATAAGCGCGCATCACGGCCGTATCGCCGTTGTACTCGTCGAGGCGGAAGTTACTGATGGTGTGGTTATGGTGTGACATATCCGCGAACACGCCTTCGTAGAAGGCCTGAAACGCCGGTTTGCCGTCCATTGTCGGCAACCCGATGAACGAAAAATCGAGTACCGCGTCCGCAGTGAACAGATCCAATACAGCCGGGATATCGTCCAGTGCGTCTACTCGGTAGCAATACTCGGTCATAATGTCCTGAAGTTCGAGACGCTCTTCAATCGGCGCGGTTGCTTGAATCGTAGAATTCCCCTCTCAACGCAATGTAGTCAATTAAGGTGATGCCGCGGGTCGCAGCACCAACAAAGCGTTGCCCGGCATTTTCCCAGCGAAGGCGTAGCCCGAGTTCAAAATAATGCGGTCACCGACCACAAGCGGCGCCTGACCACCGCCGATCGACCCGCCTTTGGCGGACCGCCCATCAACCGCAGTCGTCGCCTGTGTCGTATCGAATTCCCAGAGCAAGGTGCCATCGTCGACGTCGAACGCTCTCAACCAGCCGTCGTTGGCGCCTGCCAGAACATATTCATCTGTCACCGAGATGGCGGCGGAGTAGCCCGGATAACAACCCGGCCGGCCCAAACACATATCGCGGAGCGCAGGTGCGCGCCAGACATAGTCACCGGTCGTGACGTCCAAGGCATACAAGCCGGGCTTGGCCGGCTCGTCGTATTCGCGTCCATCCGGGACATCGCTCACCGGCACGAAGACTTTGCCGTCGTGCGCTGCAATGCCGAAGTTAATACCGGCTACCACCCCGCCCCGGCCCACTTTGTTTTTCCAGAGGGACTCACCGGTTTCTGCGTCCATCGCCGCCACGACGCCTCCTTTATCCCCCGCCAACACAATCTGCCGCCCATTCGCGTCAGTTGCAATGATCGGTCCGGCGCCATAGTCCCAATCAGGGCCATTATCGTCGGGGCAGTTGACGCGCCCCGCGTTCTCGCAAGAGCCGTTCCACACGTCACCGAACCGAGCTTGACGAATCCACAGGGTTTCACCGGTCACCTTATCCAGCGCGATAATGGCGTCACTGGTCGGCGATCCATCGCCCGAATAGTCGTCCCCGGTGGCGATGTAGAGACGATCGCCAGATAGCGCCATACCCGCCCAGATCGGCACGCCGGAGGGCCCATAAAGTGGCGTGCCAGCAGCATTTTCTCCGGTCTCGACGGCCTCTGGAATAAAGAATCGTCGCCACAACTCTTCTCCCGTCATGGCATCGAGGGCCACAACGGACCCTCTGAACGTGCAACAGGGGTAACCCGCGGCGATCGCCGCGCCCTCTTCGAGAGAAGAGACGGGCACGAACAGCACGCCCTCCGACAATTCCGCCGCGGCTGTTAAGGTCGCGTTACCATGCGCATCCATGCGTTGCCTCCAGCGCAGCGAACCGGTCACCGCCGATACGGCATATTGATTACCACTCAGA
>JAAEZV010000359.1 GCA_018222695.1 Gammaproteobacteria bacterium | reverse complement strand
ATCCGCGCCGCGCAAAAAGCAGGCAGCTGCAAAGCCCGTCATGTCACCCACCACCCCGCCACCGAGGGCGACAAACAGGCTGCCTCGCTCATGCCTGTCGGCCAGTGCCGCATCGAGTATCTGCTGGATAGACGTCATATCTTTATGGGACTCGCCCGCCGGCAACACCACCTCGGTCAGTTGGCCTGCGCCCGTGAGCGCCGCTTTGACCGCCTCACCATAAAGCGGGCCTACCTGATCATCAGTCACCAGGATCACGCCTCTCCCCTCGACCAACGGTTGCCAGATCGATGCATCCGTAATCAGCCCGCGACCAATTTGGATCGGATAGCTACGGTCCTCCGCAACCGAGGCGAGATCAACATGAAGTGTGTGCAGCAGCTCTGGCATGGAAATGGGATTCCGGGTCAGTTATTCACCATCGTGACGGGGTATCAAGCCGCGCTCACCCAATACCGCCTCAATCTGCCGGGCTACTTTGCGCGCGTTGCCGCCACCAGCCGAGATGATGACATCTGCCAGCGCCCTGTAAAGCGGCTCGCGTTCCGCCATCAGCTGTTTCAGGGTCTCCTCGCGGTCTCCCTGCTGAAGCAGTGGCCGTCCCTCGCCGGATCCAGTCCTTTTCAGCTGTTGCGCCACAGACACGTTAAGAAAGACGACCACGCCTGCGCGCGCCATCATTTCCCTGTTTTCCGCCGCCAGTATCACACCGCCGCCGGTGGCAATCACCGCTCCCGGATGCTCAACAAGATCCTTGAGCACCGTCGTCTCGCGTCGGCGAAACCCCTCCTCACCTTCGACATCAAAGATCCAGGGGATATCGGCGCCTGCCCGGGATTCGATTTCGGCATCAGAGTCGATGAAGGGACAATCCAGTATATCTGACAGATGCCTGCCAACCGTCGACTTGCCCGAGCCCATAGGCCCAACCAGAAAAATCCGAAGACCCTCGGCGTCGTCACTCATGGCTCAGTCCGTCAGTTCACCAGCGCTTCAGAGAGGATTCTAGGCGTAATAAAAATGAGTGTCTCGGTTTTCTGCCGGGAGTTGGCAGTGCTCTTGAACAGATTCCCAAGATAGGGAATGTCTCCTAGGAGAGGCACCTTCTCGACCTTCACCAATTCTTCGTTTTTAAATACCCCACCCAGCACAACTGTCTCGCCATTGCCCACCAGCACTTGAGTCATTAGCTCGGTGGTATCGATGGTGGGGATCAGGCCACCATTACCGCTGGGCACCAAATCGCCCACCGAGTCCTGATTCACCACTAAATCCAACAAAATGCGGTCGTCGGGGGTGATGTTGGGGGTGACATCGAGCTTCAGCACCGCCTCTTTAAAAGCCGTGGTAGTCGCACCGGAGGCGGCACCCTCCTGATAGGGGATTTCTGTTCCCGACTTGATACTCGCCTTCTGCTTGTCGCCGGTAATGACCTTGGGCTGTGATACCACTTCACCCTCCCCGGAGGCCTCAAGGGCCGACAGCTCAGCTGTCAAAAAGAGATCCGTCGACGTAAAGCCGACGGCGAAACCGGAGGTGGCCTCGGCCACACCCAGATCGACAAACGGGGCTGAGGGCATGTCGACCTGACCGCCACCAATCAGCTGGCTATTGAGGTTGGTCGCGCTCGCCGTATCACCAGCGATGGACGTGAACTTGTCGCCGCTAACGTTGAGGTACCCACCTCCCCAGCGAATACCCAGTTGCTCATCGATATTGGAGGAGGCAATAACAATTCGCGCCTCGATCATCACCTGTCTGATCGGGATATCGACCTTCTCAATCAGATCCCTGATCTCCGCCAGCTTGGCGGCGGTGTCGGTCACCACGATCGAGTTAGTGCGCTCGTCAACCACTACCGAGCCTCGCTCAGAAATCAGTGAGCCGCCCTCCTCGGACCCGGCTTCAAAAAGCCCCACCACATCGATGGCTTTGGCGTAGCGAATCCGAATGAACTCAGACTGCAGCGGCGCTAGCTCCGCCAGCTGCTTATTGGCCTCGATCTCCTGGCGCTCGCGCTCGGCAATTTCCTGAGCCGGTGCGACCATCAACACGTTGCCAATCTGCCGGCTGTCGAGCCCACGGGTTTTCAACACCAGATCCAGCGCCTGATCCCAGGGCACGTTTTGTAAACGAAGCGTGATGCTCCCGGTCACGGAGTCCGATGCCACCAAATTCAGTTCGGTAAAGTCAGCGATCAGCTGCAACACTGCGCGCACTTCGATACTCTGAAAATTCAGCGAGATGCGATCACCGACATAGTCAAACTCATTCAACCGCTCGCGCTTCTCCTCCTCATTCAATGCTGTAACGGCAAGGATGTATTCA
>JAAEZV010000358.1 GCA_018222695.1 Gammaproteobacteria bacterium | reverse complement strand
AAAATTTAAGGTCAGGCCCGCTAGGCTTAATCCACTGCCGGCCCCACCTTTAATCCGGTTCAGACGTTGCTTGACCTGCTGGAACTGTCGCGAGGCGGTCTCTACCACCGCATCAATCCGGTTAGTCAGCAATTGCGGCGAAATCGATGCCAGTCCCGCCAACTGTTGGTCCGAGGTCGTGTTAGAGGATTTCAAGCTGCTGCAAGCGGCTTTCAGATCCTGCTGACCTCTGGTGAGTGCGCCGGCGGCACCTTCGGCAGCTGCGCCCTCAAGTCGAATCAGCCGTTCGCAGGCCCCGTCGATGGCGCCGGCCAATGAGCGATCTTCCTCATCCAGCCCATCCAGATCGATCAAATCGTCTCCCAGATCTGCCAACTGCTCCTGCACCGCGGAGCACCCGTCTGCATTCACCGCGCGGTCTGCTTGTGTGGCCGTGCAGGCATCATCGGCGTTGGCTATACCGTCGCCATCGTCATCACGCTGACCCTCACTGCAACCATTTTCATCAGCTGTTTCACCCGGGGTAGTTGACGGGCACTGATCCTCTGCATCGCTCACGCCGTCGCTATCGGCATCGCGCTGACTCTCGGCGCAGCCATCCGGGTCAACCGTCTCACCCTCAGGTGTAGCGGGGCAAAGATCCTGTTGGTTACTGACGCCATCGACGTCTTCATCCTTCTGCGAGTCCCCGCAACCCTCCGCATCGACGGCCTCGCCCTCCGGAGTCGCAGGACATTGATCAGCTGGGTTGCTCACCCCATCCTGGTCCTCATCGCGTTGCTCCTCGGAACAGCCCTCGGCGTCCACCTCTGCGCCCACAAGGGTCGCCGGACAGCTGTCCCATCCATTTCGCACGCCGTCCTCATCATCATCCTGCTGCGCTTCGGTACAGCCGACCTCATTGACCGGTGTTTTACCGTCCCAGTAAGTGGGGCACTGGTCCAATTCGTTTATGACACCATCGCCGTCTGAATCAGAGGCCGCAAAAATTTCCTCAAAGCTTGGTTCGTTAGAACCCGTCGACGACGCCTTTTCAAAAGCGGCAGTTAAAGTTGCAGTAGGAATGACACTGGGATAGGGCCCAAGCTCCAACACTGGACTGCTGCCCCGCGGGCTCTTATCGACAGTCCAACCGACGAACTGGTATCCATTATCAGGGGTTGCAGTGAAGATGGCTGAACCGTTTGGACTATCGGTCGCACTGTAAGTCACACATGAATCGCGGCAGTCTTGTCGATTGTCAATTTCAGTGACGCCTGCGATGTTGACCGTCCCAGTGTCCGTGGGCCATATATTGACCGTAATCTGTGCATGCGACGTCGCCGACAATAAGAAACCACCGGCGGCTACCATTGCCAGCAAAAAGGTTTGACTAAAGCGGCACAAAATAGAAATCCCCCACGGCATCACCTGCCCCTTTAATTGCCTTGAATTGCACATCCAAAGCGCCCGGGTCCAGCTGCTCGCGAATGGCAAGGAACAGCGCCGGAGCGGGCAGTATTTCTTGATTTGCTTCCAGCGCTCCCAGCAGGGCATCCGCGAATATGGACTGATCGCCCGACTGGTCGGAAACCGGATAGTCCTGCCCCGAACTGATCAGAAGCCGAGAGCGGTTTTCATGACGAATGGCCAAATAGCGATCGCTGGTAAACAGGTCCGGCGACACAGCTAGGAAAAAAGTAGGCGTATCTGCCAAAAGCCCAGAAAAGGATGAGTCTGCGATCACCAGCACACGCTGCGCCGGCAGGCGCGCCAGATGCGCACCAATCTGACCCACGGGCACCCAATAGGTGTCGATCGGCGGACGTTGCGCGTTGACGGGCAACCAATACCCAATCTGCATTTGCTCGTCGGTACGCTCATTGCCGTATCCGGCGTAGTAAATCAGGAGGTTATCTTCCGGACCCAGCTCGTCGTGCAACTGATTGAGCGCCGCCAACACGCTGATGTTGTCAGCGTTATCAATCCGGGTGACCTCAAACCCATAGCGCTCAGCCAGCACCCGGCTCACCCGTCGCGCGTCATTCTTGGCGCTCGACAGCTCTGAGAGAAACTGATGCTGCGAGTTACCGATCACCAGAGCAAAGTAGCGGCCGTAGTCACGCCCTCCGCTGGAAACAGCCTTGGCGGTGCCCACGGACGCCACAACTGGCAACACCTCGCCCGATACGTTCACTGGCGCGTCTTCAAAGCGGGCGGCCAGAGAATCACGCTCAGCTTCAGCGCTCTCTGCGCGGGCCGCCAACTCCGCTGCTCGCGTTTGCTCACTCACCAAGGCTTCACGGGCGGTCGCAGCCGCCGCGGCTAGCTGAGCATTCTCTGCCTGCACCGC
>JAAEZV010000357.1 GCA_018222695.1 Gammaproteobacteria bacterium | reverse complement strand
GCCCCGGGCAATCATCAAAGACCCCGCGGGCATGATGACTTTCACAGCGTCCGGGTGCGCCCCCAGGTCGTCTGTCACGTCCTCTTCGGTCGCAAAATCCTGGTCCTTTAGCACCCCGGGGAAATCGGTCTCTGACCAGCGGTGGCTGCCCGGCAGCACTTCGGTGGCCCCATTCTCCACCGTCGTATCATCGAGCGCCCAAAAGGTCGATACGCCCAGTAGGTCATGCGGCGGCGTCAGAGAAGTATGGCCATCGTCCGTGTGCCAGGGCTGGGCAGACTCTCCCGGTAGCAAATGGATAGCGAGGCAGGCGGATAGCAAACAACTCTGCCCCAAATAGTATTCCGCCCAGGCCAGCGAGACCGGATGGGCCACCAACTCGGCAAACACCGGGTCCTTGGCCAGCATCGCGTAAATGCGATGTGTGCGGGTCCCCTCAAATACGTTGCGGCCCATCGGCCCGTCATCCACCCAGGGCGCCAGCGCCTTGCGCTGTCGCTCAAGCTGAACCGCGTTAAGCAGTTCGGGGATGACGCAAAAACCCTGGGTATCAAACGCCTCCACCAATCCCGTCACGTCTTGATCCGGTAGCAGCGGTGACAGACGCTGGATCAAGCTCTCCTGCGTCGCAGCTGCGTCGCTGCTGGATTGAATTTTGGATGCCTGCAAAGTGGCGTCTCCAGGACTGCTTTGTGCTATGGCGACATCTTCTTCATACTTCCGGTTTCAAAAAAAACGTTCAGGGCAGGAAGATGAATCAAGCCGTCGATTTGGATGAGCTAACGCTGTTTCGGGATATGGCGCGTCGCGCGTTCGAGCAGGAGATTACACCCCACTATGAGGCGTGGGAAGAGGAGCGGATGGTGCCGCGCACGCTCTGGAACCGCCTCGGTGAAGCGGGACTGCTCTGCCCGGATATGGAGGAGCAATACGGCGGCGCCGGCACCTCTCCCCACGTCACGCTGGCGATGATCGAAGAGCTCTCGGAGATGGGCTTTGGCGGCTTTGCGTCCAGCTACGGTATTCACAACAACATCATCGCGCCCTACCTCAGCCGCCATGGCACTGAGGAGCAAAAGATGCACTGGTTGCCGCGCATGGCCAAGGGTGAAGTCGTCGGCGCACTGGCGATGACCGAGCCGGGAGCGGGCTCTGATGTGCAGGGAATTCGCACCAATGCGGTACGCGACGGGGACGAGTGGATACTCAACGGATCAAAGATTTTCATCACCAACGGGATCCACGCCGATCTGGTCATCGTGGCTGCCATCACGGACCCGGGCAAAGGCGCCAAAGGTACGTCCCTGTTTTTGGTCGACGCGCACAGCCCGGGGTTTGAAAAATCCAAGAAGATCGACAAGATCGGTCAGCACACCTCTGATACCGCCCTGCTGTTCTTCAACGATGTGCGTTTGCCGGCCGAGGCGCTACTCGGGGAGGAAAACCGCGGTTTCGTCATCATGATGGAAGAGTTACCCAGAGAGCGACTCGGTATCGCCGCGCAAGCGGTAGCCGCCTCAGAGGGCGCGCTAAATATCACGGCGCAGTATGTGCAGGAGCGCGAGGCCTTCGGTCAAAAGATTGGTCAGTTCCAGAATACGCGTTTCAAACTCGCTGACGTGAAAACCGATATCGCCATTAACCGGGCGTTCTATGAGCAATGTGCGCGCGAATACGCTGAAGGCACACTGACACCCGACACGGCTGCCATGCTCAAGCTGGCCAGCTGCGAGATGCAATGCCGTGTGGCGGATCAGTGCCTGCAACTGTTCGGTGGCTACGGCTACACCTCGGAGTATCCGATCTCCCGTTTTTATGTGGATGCGCGCATCCAGACCATCTACGGCGGCTCTTCGGAGATCATGCGAGAGCTGGTCGCGAGATCGATTCTCGGTCGATAACAGCCGGGGCGAGCGGCGCTGCAACGTCTCGTCCCTTTGCCCCACAGCGCAAGCCCGTCCCTTGCCGGGACGGGCGTTTGCTCAACTCACAACCTGCCCTCCCGGGGAACCGCTATGAGCCATCCTTCCTGTCGACGCCCCTCGCTGTTCATCTCGGCCTGCATTTGGGTCACTGCCACCCTCTTCGGCCACACCGGTCCCGCCACCGCAACTGAGGCCGAGCTTACGACGATTATTGATGATCACTGGCAGTGGACGCTGGCGCAGTATCCAGAGCGGCGACTCGAGTACGGCGATCGGTCGGGGAATGACCAGTGGACAGACATGAGTCTTGATGCGTTCCAGAAACGCTACGAGGATGAGGGGCGGTTCGTTCAGCGCCTCGAGCAAATTGAACCCGCCACTCTCTCTGCTGACGCTCAGGTCAATCGCGCCATGCTACTC
>JAAEZV010000356.1 GCA_018222695.1 Gammaproteobacteria bacterium | reverse complement strand
CACATCAGCCAGTGCCTTGAACATGGTCGCCGCCACCCCCGAGTGTGAACGCATACCAACGCCCACTACCGATACCTTGGCAATATGGTCGTCAGTCAGCACTTCTCCCGCACCCAGCTCGGCAACGATCGGAGTCAAAACAGCCTCGGCTGCTTCCATCTCACTGCGCGCGACAGTGAAGGTGAAGTCGGTCGCATTTTCGCCCCGGCTATTCTGGAGGATGACATCCACTTCAATATTGGCTTCGCCCACGGGACCAAGAATGCGATACGCCATACCGGGGTTATCAGGCACGCCGACCACCGTCAATTTGGCCTCATCGCGGTTAAATGCAATCCCGGCAATAACAGGTGCTTCCATGGAGGCATCCTCCTCAGTCGTAATCAGTGTCCCCGGGCCTTCCTCAAAACTGCTCAGCACCCGCAATGGAACTTTGTATTTACCCGCAAACTCTACCGAGCGAATCTGCAGCACTTTTGAGCCCATGCTCGACATCTCTAGCATTTCCTCAACGGTGATGCGATCCAGCCGCTTTGCTCCATCTACCAGTCTGGGATCAGTCGTATAAACGCCGTCCACATCGGTGTAAATCTGGCACTCCGCAGCTGACAACGCCGCAGCCAGCGCGACTGCGGTAGTGTCGGAGCCGCCACGACCCAATGTCGTTACATTGCCGTCCACATCAACGCCCTGAAAACCCGCCACCACGGGCACACCGCCCGCATCCAGCTCAGCTTTCAACGTATCGAGCTGAATATCCTGAATCCGGGCCTTGTTATGCGCACTATCGGTCAGAATGCCAACCTGGTTGCCACTGTAGGACTTTGCCCTCACAGATCGCTCACCCAGCGCCATACTCAATAAGGCAGTCGTCACTTTCTCGCCAGTGCTGAGCAGCGCATCCAGTTCACGCGGTGTAGGGTTAGACTGAATCTCCTTTGCGAGCCCGAGCAACCGGTTGGTCTCACCCGACATCGCAGACACAACCACGACCACATCGTGGCCCTCGCTTTTAAAGCGAGCCACTCTGTCAGCGACTGCACCGATCCGCTCTACCGAGCCGACCGAGGTGCCACCGTATTTTTGGACAATGAGCGCCATAATCCACGTGGTGTGTTTACGGAAGGGCGCGTATTTAACACGATTCAACGCCCGGTGAGAACCGGAAGGGGCTGTTGCGCCAACAAATCACCTGACAGATGGGGTGACTCAAACTCACAATTTGCGCAACCGGCGGGCCACGCGAGCCAACATCAACCCAATTGGGTAGCAACCCACTGGGGAACTGATGCAAGCACCGCCGGCAAGGCCGCGACGTCAGAGCCGCCCCCTTGTGCCATATCAGGTCGCCCGCCACCCTTTCCACCCAGCTCACCGGCAAAGTGTTTGATCACATCACCGGCTTTAACCCGGTCGGTAGTGTCTGAGGTCACACCCGCCACCAGCGCGATTTTCCCCTCGTCAACCGCTGCAAGCAGTATCACGCCCGTTCCAAGCTTGTTCTTACACTGATCCAAGGTGTCTCGCAGCGTCGAGGCGGTCGCACCTTCAATTTGGGCGGCGAGCACCTTGATGCCATCGACCTCAACCGCGTCCTGCGTGAGGTCACCACCCGTTGACGTTGCCAGCTTCTGGCGCAGTCTGGCGGACTCTTTCTCAAGGTCCCTCACCTCGGCCCGCAGCGCCTCGACTTTGCCAGAGGCCGTCTCCGGAGTGGCCTTGAGGGCACCGCACACCGATTGCATCGTTTGCGACATGGTCGCCACATGCGTCAGCGCGGCCTCACCCGTCACCGCCTCAATGCGCCTCACACCGCTTGCCACGCCTGCTTCACCCGTGATCCAGAAAAGACCAATGTCACCCGTGCGCGAGACATGGGTGCCACCACAAAGCTCTACCGAAAAGCCATCAGCGCCCATTGTCAGCACCCTGACTTCGTCGCCATATTTTTCTCCAAACAGGGCCATAGCACCGGCAGCGATGGCGTCATCCATGCTCATCAGCTCGGTCGACACCTCGGCGTTGGCGCGCACTTGGTCGTTCACCATGGCAGTGATACTGGCGAGGGTTTCAGCGGATACCGGCTCACCGTGCGAGAAATCAAATCGCAGGCGCTGGGAATCGACCAGCGAGCCTTTCTGCAGAATGTGATCTCCCAACTCCCGACGCAGTGCCTCGTGAAGGAGGTGCGTTGCAGAGTGATTGAGGCGTGTCCTGTTGCGTAATGTCGCATCGATCTGGCAATCAACCCTGTCGCCCACCTTGATTGATCCCGACGTCACCGTCACATGGTGCAGGTGGTGCCCCTGTGCCTTCGTGGTATCGGTGACATCTGCCGCCCCGTCAGCCG
>JAAEZV010000355.1 GCA_018222695.1 Gammaproteobacteria bacterium | reverse complement strand
GCCCAATGGGGGGCGCCTCGCGTTTTGGGTGGCGCCCAATATCGAGTTCTACGAACTCGACCCCCCGACCAATCCGCATCGCAAACCCTGGCCGCACCCGTACCCCCCCGTGCCCGGTTACAGCATCCGTGACTATGGCAACCGGGTCGGGCACCAACGCCAGATGGCGGTGCTGGATAAATACGGCGTGCGGGGCTCGATTAGCCTCTCGGCTGCGTTGTGCGAACACCATCCCGAGATCATCGCGCTGTGCGCAGAGCGCGACTGGGAGTTCTTCAGCCACGGTATCTATAACACCCGCTACACCTATGGCCTCACCGAGGACCAAGAGCGCGAGATGATCGAGGATGCCATGGCAACGATTGAGCGCGCGGTCGGTCAGCGGCCCGCAGGCTACCTGGCGCCGGCGCTGTCGCACTCTAACCACACCATCGATCTCTTTGCCGAGGCAGGCGGGCGCTACACCTGCGATCTGTTCCACGACGATCAGCCCACCTGGGTGAAGACTCGCAGCGGCAAGCCGTTTGTGTCGATTCCCTATTCGCTGGAACTCAATGACACCATCGCCTATGTGGTGCAGAAAATGGAGCCACGGCGTTACGGGGAGGTTATTCGCCGAGCCTTCGATCAGCTCTATGCGGAGGGCGCTGATAGCGGCACGGTGATGTGCATCCCCACTCACAACTATCAGGTCAGTTGCCCGCATCGGCTGCGCGCCTTTGAAGAGGCGCTCGAATACATCACCGGGCATTCCGATGTGTGGGTTACCACCGGCAGGGAGATCGCTGAGTATTCACTCTCCTATCTTCAGGAGCAGATCGGTGGCGGTGCGGAGTCGGCGACATGAGCGACGAGCTGCTCGAATACCCGCGACGCCACTACGGCATGGACCACGATCGCTATGAGTGGTCGATGCTGCAGGACCGCAAGCCAGTCACTTGGGCTGGCGGCAAACCGCTGGCGCTGTGGATCAATATCTCGTTACAACATTTTCCGCTTTCAGGCGATAAGCCTGCAGTTCCGCCGCCGGGTGCACTGACCATGCCTTATCCCGATCTCCGCCACTACACGCTGAGGGATTACGGTAACCGGGTGGGCATTTATCGCCTGCTCAAGCTCATGGCTGAGTACGAGGCGAGTCCGTCTCTGGCCATTTCAGGGGCGCTTGCTGAGCGCTACCCGCAGTTGCTGGCGCGTCTGGCCCAAACGCCTTATGAGTGGTTGGGCCACGGGTGGAACATGCTCTGCATGCACGCCGGTGAGGTGGATGCCGATACCGAGGCCGGATGGATCGCTGACTCTCGTCAGGCGCTGGAGCAATTCACCGATCAACCCATTAAAGGCTGGCTGAGCCCGGGGCGCCTCCAGACAGCCAATACGCCCGAGCTATTGGTGAAAAACGGCTTCACCTATCAGTGCGACTGGGTGAACGATGAACTGCCCTATACCTTCAAAACCACCGAGGGTGACATGACTTGTCTGCCCTCGTGCCTGGAGCTCGACGATGTGTTCGTGCTGACCCAAAACCTGCACAGCGAGGACAGCTTTACCCAGCAGGTGATTGACGCCGCCGATCTGTTGATCAAGGAAGGCCGCGAGCAGGGGGGGCGCCTACTGGCCCTGAATCTTCACCCCTGGTTGGTGGGTCAGCCGCATCGCGTTCGCACGGTGCGGGAGATTCTCGAAGCACTGTTGGTAGCGCGAGGCGAGGCGATATGGCATGCCTCGCCGGCTTCGATCATTGAGGCGGCGTCCGCCTAACCGGGATCAAACTGCCTTCGTCGCGCCGAAGAACGCCACAGACGCGATCGTGATCCAGTAGAAGTAGGCCAGCCGTTTGCCCAGCGTCAGGCTCTTCTCCAACTGGTTCTCGACTTCCTGGTTCGGGCCCTCCGCCAGCACGCGGAACAGCGTGGTCCACTCCCTCATGATGAAGCGCAGTTTCAAACCAATCATCAGCGTCACGCTGTAGAGCAAAATCTTGATCGAGAACCAGTACTGCATGGGTCCGACATTGAACGGGCCATAACCCAGCAGCGAGCTGATCGAGGTAATCACCATCACCGGGATCAACACAAAGCGCACCCGTTCATCCCAGAGAGTAAGCTGCATACCTCGGTCGGTTTCACGGTAGAAGTAAGCGGAAATGCACAGCGCCAGCCAGGCGATTGCCAGCACCCACACCGCCACTAGGAAATTGCCGCCGTAGGGTTGCACACCCCAGAGGTAACCCATGTGTAGCCCGAGCGGCAGCAAGCTAATAATGCCGATACGCGCCAGGATGTCGATATGGTACGCCGTCTGCATGTGCCGGCGCCGCTCTTCCATCGACAGGTCGCGATTAATGACGT
>JAAEZV010000354.1 GCA_018222695.1 Gammaproteobacteria bacterium | reverse complement strand
CGTATCGCCGGGTGACAGCATTGCCACCAGCGGTGTTTGTCTCACCGTGACGGAGCTGCCGGGTGATGGCTTTTGGGCTGATGTGTCGCCGGAGACACTCTCGCTGACGACACTGGGTAGCAAAGGCATTGGCGATGCGGTCAATCTGGAAACGTCGCTAACGCTCCAAACGGCACTCGGTGGACATCTGGTCAGCGGCCACGTCGACGGGGTGGGGCATGTTGAGCGCATTGTCGAGGATGCGCGCTTTTGGCGGGTGACGATCGCGGCGCCAGAAAACCTGGCGCGCTATATCGCCATGAAGGGCAGCATTTGCGTCGATGGCACCAGCCTTACGGTGAATCAGATCGACGGCGCCAGCTTCGAACTCACGATCATCCCGCAAACCTGGGAAGAGACCGTTTTCAGTGACTACCAGACGGGCAGCCCGGTGAATCTGGAAGTCGATGTCATTGCACGCTATCTCGAGCGATTGATGCAATACGATCAGTCCCCGTCGGAGTCATGACGCCGTGACCGAGTATGCCGACATCGATAAAGTGCTCAGCGAGCTGCGACATGGCCACAGCTGTCTGCTGCTGAATGAGAACAGTGCGGGGGGCATGACGGGCTTTGTCGTGGTGGCGGCAGAGCACTGCGAGGCTGAGCACATTGCCTTTATGGCGCGTCAAGCTCGCGGATTGGTCTGTCTGGCGATGACCCCTCAGCGATGCGAGGAGCTGGAGCTCCCGCTGATGGTGGAAGGAGACGACTCGCTTTCGCCTTTCACGTTGTCGATCGAAGCCGCCACGGGTATCGATACGGGCATCTCGGCAGCGGATAGAGCGCGGACTGTTCGGGTAGCGGTGGATGCGGCCAGCCAAGCTTCTGATCTGGTGCAGCCGGGCCATATTTTCCCTATTGCTGCGGCCGCGGGGGGCGTGCTCACCCGCACCGCGCCAGCCGAGGCGGCGATGGATCTGGCGACTCTCGCCGGGCTTCTGCCATCGGCGGTGTTCACAGAAGTATTGGATAACGACGGTGCTGTGGCGGATGCCGACTATTTGCTGGGCTTTGCCGATCAGCATCAGCTAGTGATGGGGCAGGTCTCTGATCTGGTGACTTACAGGCTCGCCAACCAGAAAACCATTCGCGCTGTGCGTGAGGGCACATTGCAAACCCGGCATGGCGTGTTCAGCGCCACCGCTTATCAGGACACGACCCAGGGCCGACTGCATGTGGCACTGACAAAGGGAGTAATCGATGCGGCCAAGCCCACCCTTGTGAGGGTGCACGTCACTTCAGTGTTCCGGGATTTGGTTGGAACGACCCTCGATGGCCATGCTTCATGGTCCTTCGATGCCAGCCTTAAAGCGATTGGGGAGTCAGAGAGTGGCGTACTGGTATTGCTCAGCAAGCCCGAGGCCACCGATGACCTGCTTCATGACATTGATCGCCTGTTCGGTGAGCCCGAAAGCGACAAAGCCGGTAGTCCGGATGCCTACAACCAGATAGGGATGGGGGCACAAATTCTGCGTGACTTGGGTGTAGGTCAGATTCGCTTATTAGGAGCGCCACTCAAGTACAATGCGCTGGCGGGTTTTGGTCTTGAAGTCGTCGATTTTGTGGCGCCGCCAGACGCCGCTGAGTCGCACTGAGGAACACAGACCGATGTCGGGCAAAGGGATTGATAATTCAGCGTCGCAGGTACCGGGTAACGATGGCCGGTACGTCATTGTGATCACGCGCTGGAATGAGGAGATCGTGACCGGGCTGCTCAAGGGTGCCACACAGGCGCTGGCCAAGGCGGGTATCGAAGGTGAGCAGGTCGAGGTGGTGAGCGTGCCGGGTGCATTCGAAATCCCTCTGGCCTGTCAGGCCGCCGCCCAAAGATCCGATTGCGACGCCGTGGTGGCGCTGGGAGCCGTTATTCGTGGTGGTACGCCTCACTTTGAATATGTTGCCGGCGAATGCACCCGCGGCATCGGTGAGGTGGCGCTGAGCACCGGCAAGCCGGTCGCCTTTGGCGTGCTGACGGTCGATACGTTGGATCAGGCACTCGAGCGTTCTGGAGACAACGAAGAAAATAAAGGCGCCGAGGCAGCCATGAGCGCGGTCGAGATGGTGAATCTCCTGCGAACGTTGCGCGACTAATGGGCCAGCCGAATGCTCTGGCTGCGCAGCGTCGCAAAGCGCGCCACTTTGGCCTTCAGGCTTTGTACCAGTGGACTTTATCGGGGGCCAGTGCGACAGATATCGAGGCTGAGTTTCGCGTCGATAACGACTTTCAGCACACCGATGGCGACTACTTCAGCGCCGTGCTGAAAGGTGTTGTCGGCGATGTTGAAGCCCTTGAGGCGCTGTTCACACCCGCCC
>JAAEZV010000353.1 GCA_018222695.1 Gammaproteobacteria bacterium | reverse complement strand
GGGCGGCATGCGCGACGAGGCGGAGATTAAGGGCCACCGGCGCACCTACGTTGGAGCGATGCCCGGCAAGCTTGTGCAGGCATTAAAAGAGGTCGAAGTCGCCAACCCCGTGATCATGCTCGATGAGATCGACAAGATCGGGGCGTCTTTTCAGGGCGATCCTGCTTCTGCCTTGTTGGAAGTGTTAGACCCCGAGCAGAACAGTGAATTTCTGGATCATTATCTCGATCTGCGGGTGGACCTGTCGAAGGTCTTGTTTGTCTGCACCGCCAATCAACTCGATACGATTCCCGGACCGCTCCTCGATCGCATGGAGGAGATAAGGCTGTCGGGTTACATCGCCGAGGAAAAACTGGCGATTGCCAAAAATCACTTGTGGCCGAAGTTGCTCGAGCGCCACGGTGCGAAACCCAATCAGATCCGCATCAACGACGCCGCCATTCGTTTGGTTATCGATGCCTACAGCCGGGAGGCTGGTGTGCGGGGATTGGAGAAGCGGCTCAGTTCGCTGGTGCGAGCGTCCATTTTAAAAATAGTGGAGGAGGGCATTAAGCGGGTGCGCATTGGCAAGCGTGAGGTCGAAGAGATTCTGGGTCAGGCGCGATTTAAACCCGAGCGTGCCCAGCGTGGCCGAGGCGTGGTCACGGGGCTCGCATGGACAGCCATGGGCGGGGCGACGCTCAGCATTGAATCTTCCAAGATCCATACCCTGAACCGCGGCTTCAAGCTCACCGGTCAGCTGGGCGATGTAATGAAAGAGAGTGCCGAGATTGCCTATAGCTATGTCGTTGCACATTTACGGGAGTTCGGTTGCGAGACAGACTTTTTTGATATGTCGATGGTGCACCTGCACGTCCCCGAGGGGGCAACCCCCAAGGATGGCCCCAGTGCCGGCATCACCATGGCGACCGCACTGGTGTCGCTGGCACGTGGGGAGCGCTTACCCCGGCCTCTGGCCATGACCGGGGAATTGACGCTCACGGGTCAGGTGTTGGCGGTGGGTGGTATTCGCGAAAAAGTCATTGCTGCCCGGCGCGCGCGCATTACCGAGGTCATCCTGCCCTTTGCCAACAAAGGGGATTACGAGGCGCTGCCCGATTATCTGCGCGAGGGCATCACGGTGCATTTTGTACGCAGCTTCCGTGAGGTGTTCGATATCGTGTTTGATGCCTCGGCAGAACAGAAGCAGCTTCATTAAACCCGAACATTACCGCCTCAAACAGGCTGCTGATCTGTGAGCGTTGTCCCCCGAGCGTTGGTGGTCGAGCGTGTCACGTTCGATAGGCTGTCAGTATCGCGCGCCGCGGCGCGGGGAAGCCTTCTATCGTCAGGGTGTGATCGCTGGGGTTCAGAAACTCTTCCAATGAGTGAAACGTCATCCACGGTGTGCGCCGCTGCTCTTCCAGCGAGGTGTCACCCACATCGACGATCTCGATCTCGCTAAAGCCCGCCTGACCGAGCCAACGCGCGGTAAGGCCGGGACTCGGCAGTTGCCAGACATTGCCCATGCGCGCATACCTTCCGTTGGGTTCCAATAGCGCGTCATCATCGCCCTCAATCACCAGCGTCTCGAGCACCAGCTGCCCTCCGGGTGCCACTTTGTGTTTCAAGCTCATCAGGTGCTCCATGGGGTCCGCCGGTGATACAGCACGCCCATGGAAAACACCGTGTCGAACACGGGCAAGTGCTCTGGCATCGCTTCCAGCGTCATGGGTAAGACGTGGATGCCCGGCTGCTGCAGGTAGTATTGGACGGCTTTGAACTGCAGGATGAAGAGCGGTGTGGGATCGATGCCGACGACCTCTGCCGCACCTGAGCCCAACATGCGCCAGCAGTGATAGCCGTTGCCACAGCCCACGTCGAGGACCCGTCTGCCCTCAAGCGGCGCGACAGCATCTGCCAAGCGATCCCATTTCCAGTCGGACCGCCACTCGGTATCAATATGCAGGCCGCAGAGCTCAAATGGCCCTTTTCGCCAGGGGTGGAGACCCATCAAGGCACTGCGCAAGGCCTCCATCGTCTCACTCGAAGCGGTGCCTGACGCGCCTACGCGCGCGGTATTCAACTGTATGTCAGCGGTTGGGAGTGGCGGCAGACTGGCGAGGGCGTCCCGCCAGCGAGGGAGATCACCGTAGCGGGCCGGCGACAAACCCGCATTGAACTGTTCAGGTAACAGTGTCAGCCACTCTGAGAGCGGGCCGTCTTGCCAGCGTGAGCTCAGCGCCTCCCAGTCGCTGACGAGCTCGGGGGGGAATGCGTGTTCGAGTGGAGACTGGGGCGTCATGCGATGGCGATGAGCGAGCCAAAGTTCAGACACTGGAACCAGACGTCGCAACGGCTGAATCCCACAGCTTTGAGG
>JAAEZV010000012.1:3985-16966 GCA_018222695.1 Gammaproteobacteria bacterium | reverse complement strand
ACGCCCAGCGTCGCGTAGAGCGCCGGCACATACTTATCCAGAAACATCTCGAGGATCTGCACCAGTGCCGCGATCACGGCGATGTAGCTGAGCAGATGCAAAAAGCTCAGGTCGACATCGGGCAGGCCCGCCCAGGCCAGCGCGCCGTCAGCGAGCAGGTTGTTAAAAATCAGGTTATTCACCGGCACGGTGATCGACAGCACCACGATCACGGCAACACCCAGACCCGCTGCAGTCGCGATTTTTTTCGATACCGCGAGGAAGGTGCACATGCCGAGGAAGAAGGCCAATGCCATGTTTTCAATAAAGATGGCCCGTACAAAGAGGCTCAGATAGTGCTCCATTACGCGCTCTCCTCTGCCGGATTATGGTGGGCGATCCTGAAGTCAGGCTCTTCCACCTGCTCCGTGTTCACCGCGCGAATCGCCCAGATCAAGAGACCGATCAGGAAGAAAGCGCTCGGCGGCAGCAACAACAGACCGTTGGCCTGATACCAGCCACCCTCGGTAACCAGCGGGAAGATTTCCACGCCAAACAATTTGCCGGTACCGAACAGTTCTCGTACCACTGCCACCACAAGCAACACAAAGGAATAACCCAGTCCGTTACCAAAGCCATCGATAAAGCTCGGGACCGGCGGGTTCTTCATGGCAAAAGCTTCAGCCCGCCCCATCACGATGCAATTGGTGATGATCAGGCCAACGAACACCGATAGCTGCTTGGAGATGTCGTAGGCCACCGCCTTGATCACCTGATCTACCACGATCACCAGCGAGGCAATGATCGTCATTTGCACAATGATGCGAATGCTCGAAGGAATGAATTGCCGAATGGTCGAAATAAAGAAGCCGGAGAATGCCGTCACCACCGTCAGCGCAATGCACATCACCACCGTGACGCGGAGAGAGGTCGTCACCGCCAGTGCCGAGCAGATACCCAGTATCTGCAAGGCAATCGGATTGTTCTTGAAAATGGGGTCGGTCAGCGTGTCGCGCATACTCATGAGGCTGTCCCCCGTCGCAGGTTCTCAAGCAGCGGCTTGAAGCCCTGCTCACCCAGCCAGTAGCGCACGAGGTTATCGACGCCCTTGGTGGTCAGCGTCGCTCCTGAGAGACCATCTACCTGCCATTGCTTCTCATCGGACCCCGCGGGCACTGCGCCTTTCAGAACCTGAATGGCCACCTTATCCTCCTGATAAACCTGCTTACCGGGCCAGATCGACTTCCAGCGTGGGTTGTCGATTTCCCCACCGAGACCGGGGGTTTCGCCGTGCTCATAAAATCCGAGCCCTGCCACCGTGTTGCCGTCGGACTCCAGCGCCATGAATCCGTACATGGTTGACCACAAACCGTAGCCGCGGATCGGCAGGATAATTTTGTCGAGACCGCCGGCATCATCGCGCACTAAATAGACCAGCGCTTGATCTTCGCGACGGATCAGCTTGGCAGGATCCTCGTCACCCGCTAGCGCGCGCGACTGGGCAGGGTCTTTCGCCGCCTCACGCTGATCAAAATTCGCGGGATCAACGCCGTCGACGAAACGGCCCTCATCGATATTCACAACCCGGGTTTCCACCTGCTCAAACTGCTCTTCCACCGACATCGACGGATCAAGCAGGCCCGCCGCCATCAGGATATTGCGCTTCAGGTCGAGGGTTTTGTTGGCTTGCTGTGCGGGCTTTAGCAGCACCGCCGCGGTGGAGACCACCATGGAACACACTAAGCAGAGCCCCAGCGCAACCGTGAGGATGCGTCCCAGCCCTTCTCCACTAGCTGACACGGGCAGCCCTCCTCTTGATATTGGCGCTCACGGCGAAGTGATCGAATAGCGGCGCAAACAGATTGGCGAACAGGATCGCCAGCATCATGCCCTCCGGGAATGCCGGATTGACCACGCGTATCAGGACACACATCACGCCAATCAGAATGCCGTAGAGCCAGCGGCCCTGATCAGTCATTGCGGACGAAACCGGATCGGTGGCCATAAAGAAAGCGCCGAAGGCAAAACCGCCGACCACCATGTGCCAGTGCCAGGGCATGGCAAAGGCGGGATTGGAGGCTGACCCCACGCTATTGAGCAGCAACGAGAAGGCGATCATGCCGACAAAGCAGCCCGCCACCACGCGCCAGGACGCAATGCCTTGGAGGATCAGGATCAGGCCGCCGATCATGATCATCAGCGTCGAGACCTCACCAATGGAGCCCGGGATAGTGCCGATAAAAGCATCCCACCACGTGTAGGCCTCTGTCAGGCCTGCCATTCCCTCGGCCGCGACCACACCCAGAGGCGTAGCGCCGGAGTAACCGTCTACCGCGGTCCAGACAGCATCGCCAGAGATCTGCGCGGGATAGGCGAAGTACAGGAACGCCCTGCCCGTAAGCGCCGGATTCAGGAAGTTCTTACCCGTACCGCCGAAGACTTCCTTACCGATGACCACACCGAAGCTAATGCCCATGGCGGCCTGCCACAGGGGTAGGTCAGGCGGCAGTGTCAGGGTGAAGAGAATAGAGGTAACGAAAAAGCCTTCATTCACCTCATGGCCGCGCCGCATGGCGAACAGCACTTCCCAGAAGGCGCCAACGATAAAGGTGACCAGATACAGCGGTAGAAAATGCACGAGGCCATAAAGCATGTTGTGCCAGATATTCGCGGCGTCATGCCCGCCCAGCGCGGCCACAATGCCGCCCCGCCAGCCATCCAGCGCGCCGCCCGAGAGGGCCAATACGTCGTTTGCCTGGAGGCCAATGTTGTACATGCCATAAAACATGGCAGGGAAAGTCGCCAGCCACACCGTGATCATGATGCGCTTCAGATCAATGCCGTCTCTCACATGGGCATTGGCGCGGGTGACGCTGCCGGGAGAATAAAAAATCGTATCTACGGCCTCGTAGAGTGCATACCAACTCTCGAACCGACCTCCTGGCTTAAAGTGCGGTTCAATGGCATCCAGCTGTTGTCGCAGTCCCATGTGTCAGCCTTCCTTCTCGATTCGCGTCAGGTTATCCCTGAGAATTCCGCCGTATTCATATTTGCCCGGGCACACATAGGTGCACAGCGCCAGGTCCTCTTCATCCAGCTCAAGGCAACCCAATGCCTGCGCCGTCTCGGTATCCCCCACCAGCAAGGCCCGCAATAGCTGGGTGGGCAAAATATCCAGCGGCATGACTTTCTCGTAAGCCCCCACCGGCACCATCGCGCGCTCCGACCCGTTGGTGTTAGTCGACATCGCTAAGGGCTTGCTGCCAAACCAGCTCGACAAATAAATCCCCATCACCGAGTGCTTGTTCACTCCAGGCGAGAGCCACCCCATAAACGCGCGCTCGCGCCCCTCGGGCAATAGCGCCACCTGCTGGTGATAGCGGCCCAGATAGGCGGTATCGCTCTGCACCGCTCTGCCACCCAGCACAGAACCGGATAACAGTCTGGCGTCGTCTCCTTCACCCTCGCCGGCGACCAGCGCCTGCAAGTCTGCCCCCACCCGGCTCAACACCAGTCGTGGGCGACTCACCGAAGGACCGGCCAGCGCAACGACACGCTCGACATAGAGCGCACCAGCCAAGAACAGTCGCCCCACCGCGATCACGTCCTGATATCCGATAGTCCAGGCTATGCGCTCTGCTGATGCGCCCATCAAGAAATGGACGTGCGTTCCCGCGAGTCCCGCGGGATGTGGCCCGGCAAAATCGTGTCGAGAAATGCGCTCATGGGCCGCCTGGGGCATTTCAGCGCCGGGCGCCGCGCAGAGATACACCGGGCAATCAACCAAGTTAGCAAGCAGTGCTTGCCCGAGCTCAAAGGCTTCAGCCTCACGCGCAATCACCTGCTGCGGATCCGGCGCGTGGGGATGCGTATCGATTGCGGTAATAAACAGTCCGGCAGGGCTCGTCGCAGGGTCCGCAACGCGACCAAAGGGTCTCGCTCTCAGGGCAGTCCACTGCCCCGATTGAATCAACTGGTTCTTGATGGCCTCGGCAGGCAGCTCGCGCGCCGCTTCGGCGGCATATTGGTCGAACGAAGCGGCCTCGTCGCCATCGATTTCGACGACCACTGACTGGAACGCACGCTTTGCGCCGCGATTGATGGCGGATACGCGTCCACCGGCTGGCGAGGTGTAGCGGACTCCTTCGCACTTCTTGTCGCTGAACAGCAGGTCGCCCCGCTTGACGACATCCCCTACCTGCACGGCCATGGTGGGTTTCATACCGTGGTAGTCAGCACCCAACAATCCGGCCGCGCGCGTGGTCACGGAGGTGTCCAGTTCCCCCGATGGCGCACCGGCCAGAGGGATATCCAAACCACGCTTGATTTTTATCATGTCGCTGCTCATTTGCCTGTCCGCGTTTTCCGCCAAGCACACCATCGCCTGCACCGCATGCCGAAGTCTTTACTTCAGGGCGGCGCTGACACTGTCACACTCGGGGTAAACCCCCCAGACATGGTGCACGTACTGCAGACCGGGGGCTTCTCTAGGCCGGGCCGTGAGGCTCTCGTCGGTCGCGCGTATTCTATTCGACTTGCCCCGCCAAGGCCAACCCGGGCAAAGGCCGAAAATCAGAGCGGATACGGGCCGTTAGCGGGGTATGTTTGATAACGGATACCCCCCATTTGCTCCAGTACACGGTAGACCTGGCAACTGTATCCGTACTCGTTGTCGTACCACAGATACAGCACCGCCTGATTACCGTTCACGATGGTCGCCTTCGCATCAAAGACGCAGGCCGCACGGGAGCCCACGAAGTCGCTCGACACCACTTCGGGGGAATTAGAGTAATCGATCTGTTTTTTCATACTGGAGTGCAGCGCCGTCTCACGCATGAATTCATTCAGCTCGTCGCGATTGGTCGGGCGGTTCAACGTCAAATTGAGGATCGCCATGGACACATTAGGGGTAGGCACCCGGATCGCGTTACCGGTGAGCTTGCCCTCTAGCTGAGGCAGCACTTTTGCAACGGCCTTGGCAGCGCCCGTCTCGGTCAGCACCATGTTCAGCGCCGCGCTGCGCCCGCGCCGCTCAGCCTTGTGATAGTTATCGATGAGGTTCTGATCGTTGGTGTAAGCATGCACCGTCTCAACGTGCCCGGCATTGATGCCGTACTCGTCATCCGCAGCCTTCAGCACCGGTACGATGGCGTTGGTGGTACAGGAAGCGGCAGACAAAATGGTGTCACCGTCGGCAATTTCGCTGTCGTTGATGCCCGCAACAATATTTTTGATATCGCCCTTGCCGGGCGCAGTCAGGATGACCTTTGCCGCACCCTTGGCCTGAAGGTGCCGTGACAAACCGGCCTCGTCACGCCACACCCCGGTGTTATCAATCACGATACAACGATTGATACCGTACTCGGTGTAATCGATTTCCTCAGGCGCGTCGGCATAAATCACCTTGATCTCATTGCCGTTGGCGACAAACGATTGGCGCTCTTCATCGACCCGAATCGTGCCCTGAAAAACGCCATGGACCGAATCGCGCCGGAGCAAGCTGGCGCGCTTGAGAAGGTCGTCCTCAGCCTTACCGCGCCGCACCACCACTGCTCGTAATCGGAGGCTGTCACCACCGTCGGTTTTGGCGATCAGAATGCGTGCCATCAGTCGGCCAATGCGACCGAAGCCGTATAGCACCACGTCGACGGGCTCATCGACGGGCTTGTGGGTTGAGCCCACCAGATAGTCGAGTTCCTGTGCGACGTACTCTTCAATGCTTAAGCCCTCTCCCGCTCCCTTGTCGTAGTAAGCAACGGCGAGCCTGCCGATATCGAGGTGGCAGGGGCCGAGATCCAATTGACTGACCGCATCCAGCACCGGGGCGGTCTCAAACTCCGACAGCTCGTTAGCCTCCATCTGCCTGACCCAGCGATGGCTCTTCATAATGTCGAGGACAGACTGATTCACCAGTGACCGACCGTAGATGTAGCACTTCACGTTACGCTCGCGGGACAGATTGCCCACCACAGGAATCATGGCCTCAGCCAGGGCCTCCCGCTCTTTCCAGTCGGAAAAATAATCATCGGGGCGCGGGCGTTTTCTGTCGTCTGTCACGGGGGCTCCTCTTATCGTTATCGGACGTCAAAGTGGCTTAGTCGGGATGTTGCCGCGCACTGGCGACCGCCCCGGGGCTCTCTGGCCGGCGCGTATTATCAGATCTGCAACCGTACCGAAGCAACCTCAACCGCACTTTTTCGGTGGTTGCCAGCCAGACTCGCCACTAAAATGTGCATCCAAGCTGATGACAGACGCTATGTTTCTCCCTCTGATCAAAGACACCCCCTGGCCCGCCACGGCGGGCACCCGCACTGCCCTGGGCCCCCTACCCGGTGCGGCCAGCACTGCGGCCATCGCTGAGCTGGCCGCACAAGCCGATATAAAACGGCCCATCGTGGTGCTGGTTGCCAGCTCAACCGAGGCGCATACGCTGGAGCGGGAGCTACCGCTGTTTTTAGCCGACCCCTTACCGATACTGACCCTGCCCGACTGGGAAACGCTGCCCTACGACCACTTTTCTCCTCATCAAGATATCGTGTCGCAGCGGCTGCGCACCCTCTACGAGCTACCCAAGCTCAGCCATGGCATCGTGATCCTGCCCATCACCACCGCCATGCTGCGGACGCCCCCCCAGCACTACATCGAGGGCAACACTCTGGACCTCAGTGTGGGTGAGACCTTTGATTCAGATAGCTTTACCAGAAGCCTCGCACTGAATGGCTATCGAGCAGTTGAGACGGTTTTCGAGCATGGCGAGTTTGCGGTGCGAGGCGCGCTACTGGATGTGTTCCCGATGGGTAGCGAGACGCCCTACCGCATTGATCTGCTGGATGACGAGGTAGAGACCCTCAGGACGTTTGACCCGGAAACCCAACGCACCGTGGACCGCGTCGAACAAATCAAACTGATGCCCGCCCGGGAGTTCCCGATCGGCGGCGACGCCACCCACCGTTTTCAGATGGCCTGGTTCGAGAGCTTTGACGGAGACGCCGATCTCTGTCCCGCATTCACCGAAATCAGTGCTGGGCGGGTACCGGGCGGCGCGGAGTACTACCTACCCTTGTTCTTTGAGCACTGCGGCACGGTGTTTGACTACCTTCCAGAGAATGCAGCGCTCATCCTGCTAGGGGATCACCACGGCGCCGCCCAACGATACTGGTCAGAAATTACCGGACGGTTCGAGGAGTACGGCATCGATCCCAGGCGGCCCCTGCTGCCACCTCAGCGCGGTTTCATACCGGTCGAGGAAATCTACTCCCAACTGGGTGACTATGCCGTTCTCGAACTCAAACCGGACGAGCAATCTCCCGCACATGCCCGAACCAACCTCAAACCGGCACCGCTGCTGACAGAGGCCGACGGACCTGGCGCCTATCAGGAAAAACTAGCGCGCTTTATCGAAGATCATCAAGGCCCGGTGTTGCTGAGTGCCGAGAGTCAGGGCCGGCGGGAGATGCTGCTGGAAAATCTGGCCAAGGCGGGCCTGCACCCAGAGGCCTGTGATAACTGGCCGGCATTTGTGGGCAGCCATGTCGATTTTGGGATCACCGTGGCGCCGGTCGATCGCGGCCTGTATGCCGGGCCCGGGCAGCCCACCCTGATTTGCGAGGCGCAGCTGTTTGGGCAACGTGTGGCCCAGAGGCGCCGGCGCGCAAGACAGGAAGAGACCGACACCGACGCGATCATTCGGGACCTAACGGAACTCAGGCAGGGATTACCCGTTGTGCACATCGAGCACGGCGTGGGTCGTTATCTCGGGCTGCAGATCCTGGAGATCGATGGAGATCCCGCCGAATTCCTGTTACTCGAGTACGCAGAGGGCAATAAGTTGTATGTGCCTGTCGGTTCGCTCCACCTGATCAGCCGCTACACCGCGGGTGACCCGGATACCGCACCGCTGCATCGGCTGGGGACTGAGCAGTGGGAGAAGGCGCGCCGCAAGGCCCGGGAACGCGCCGCAGATGTGGCAGCGCAGCTACTTGATGTATACGCCAGACGCGAGGCCCGGGTTGGCCATGCGCACGAGCTGGACGAGACCAAGTGGCAGCGGTTTTGCGAGGGTTTTCCCTTTGAGGAGACGCCGGATCAGGCGGTCGCCATCGCTGCCGTTAAGGACGATATGTGTGCACCGAAGGTGATGGATCGTCTGGTGTGCGGCGACGTGGGTTTTGGTAAGACCGAGGTCGCCATGCGCGCCGCCTTCATAGCCGCACAGAACGGCCGCCAGAGTGCCATTCTGGTCCCCACCACCCTGCTGGCCAACCAGCACCACGCCAACTTCCGGGACCGGTTTGCCGACTGGCCCTACACGGTTGAAGTGGTTTCGCGCTTTCAGTCGGCCAAGGACCTCGAGCGCATCATTGCCCGCGTGCAAAGTGGTGAGGTCGACATTCTGATCGGCACACACAAACTGCTGCAAAGCGATTTCGGCTTTCGCGACCTCGGCCTTCTGATCATTGACGAGGAGCATCGTTTTGGCGTGAAGCAAAAGGAGGCGATCAAGGCACTCCGCGCTGAAGTCGACATACTGACCATGACGGCGACGCCGATCCCTCGCACCCTCAACATGGCGCTCGGCGGCTTGCGCGATCTCTCCATCATTGCGACACCACCCGCGCGCAGACTCTCGATCAAGACCTTCATCAGAGAGCACAGTATTGCCCTAGTCAAAGAAGCCGTTTTACGCGAGACATTGCGCGGGGGTCAGGTTTTCTATCTCCACAACGAGGTAAAGACCATTGAAGAAAGCGCGCGCAAACTCGGCGAGCTACTGCCCGAACTGTCGATCGGTGTCGCCCACGGGCAATTGCGTGAGCAGGCGCTTGAAAAAGTGATGTCGGATTTCTACCACCAGCATCACCATATTCTGGTCTGCTCCACGATTATCGAGACCGGCATTGATATCCCCAACGCGAACACCATCATCATTGAGCGCGCTGATAAGTTTGGCCTCGCGCAATTGCACCAGTTGCGCGGCCGCGTAGGGCGTTCGCATCACCAGGCCTATGCCTACCTTCTCAGCCCGCCGCGCTCTGTGATCACTTCCGATGCGCAAAAACGCCTAGAGGCGATTGAAGCGGCGGGCGATCTGGGCGCTGGCTATCAATTGGCCTCCCATGACATGGAGATCCGCGGCGCAGGCGAATTGCTGGGCGCTGAACAATCGGGGCAAATCCATCAGGTCGGTTTTTCTCTGTACCTCAGCATGCTGGAGAGCGCCGTTGCTGCGCTGCGCCGGGGAGACATTCCCGATATCGATCAACCACTGGACACCGGCACCGAGGTCAAGCTGCACGTGCCCGCTCTGATCCCCGAGGACTATCTCCCCGACATCACGACACGACTGGTGCTATACAAGCGCATTGCTCAAGCGAACAACGCAGAGCAGCTGCGGGAGATTCAGGTCGAGATGATCGACCGATTCGGTTTGCTGCCCGAACCGGTGAAAAACCTGTTTACCGCTGCATTGATCAAGGTGCGCGCCCAGCAGCTGGGTATTAGCGAAATCGATATGACCGACGAGGGTGGTAGTATCGAATTCACCGCCGCGACCGTTGTGGAACCCGCCGCCATCGTGAATCTGATCCAGTCTGATCCGCTGTGCTACAGCCTCTCCGGGAGCGGCAAGCTCAGAGTGAAAAAATCCTTGCCCACCCTCTCCTCAAGGGCCGAGTTCGTCGAAGCACTGATATCCCCGTGGCTGGAAGCGGCATGACTGTGGGTTTGACTCGCCTGCACGTTGGCCTGGCGTCCCTACTGACGCTGGTCAGCCTCGCACCACTCGCCGCGCCCCTACCCGGCGGCTTTCAGCATTCGGGCTGGTATCAGTTTGAGGTCGTCGTGATGGTCGATACGCGAGCGGAGACGCTGGAAAGCGAGACCTGGCCGCTACTGCCAACAGTAGGCTACCCCGCGCGCTGGCGCTGGCTGCAGGACTCCGCAACGCAGCGTGCGCTCGAAGCAAAGTATCCCGATGCAATGGTCACCAGCAGTCCCGCGGGCCATCTTACGGTGCGCCTACCGGCACCTCAGATCCCACGTTGGGAGGCCGACACAACGATGCTCACCGAAGGCGACATGAGCGTCATCGACGACTTGATTGAGATCAGTCAAGGCTCGGACACCTTTGGGCTCTTGGCTGAAAAAGCCAGCGATGAGGATGCTGACGAGACCGAATCGGAGGCGCCCCGCCCGCTGTTACCGTTTGAACAAATCGCGCCGGTCGAGGAGGAAAGCTCACCGCTGCTCGCCCTGGAATCATTAGGTGTGGCCATGCCGAATGAGGTTGGCGCGGGGGCCCCGATCAATATTCCTTTTGCGCCAGAAGTGGATGCTGTTTCGCTGGATCCGATCTCCGTTTCGGCAACAGCCATACCGACACCCGTACCGTTTCTGCAACGCCCTCTCGATCAACTGGCCCCGGGGCTCGCGCGCTACCGACGGGGCAGCGAGGATGACGTGATTGCCTCGGTGTCGTGGCTACAGGGTCCCGGTAGCGACACGCTCCCGATTCTGCTCGAAACGGATCACGACGGTGGCTACCCGGTATTACAGGGCTTCATTCAGCTGGTGCCGCGGGGCGACAGCTGGCGCCTCGGTCTCAACTTCTGGGCCAATACCCACGGGCATTACCTACCTGAGATTTTTGAGATGCCCAGACCACCGGCTTCGCCGCAGCGTATCGCAGTGTTGGCGCCTGCTGTCAGGCCAAACCTAGACGCCAGACAGGGATCTGACCTCAGCGACAGCGAGCAGCAAGACACGGCAGCGGGGTTTTTGTGGTCTCGGCTTGACGACGCCGACTCCAATTCAAATCGGGACAACGCACTACCGGCGACAGAAATCGCAGTGCCCCTCGCCCCGGAGTGGCCATGGCGGCATCTTGTGCATGTTGCCGACACCATCCCGCTGACAGAGAACCGGCTTCGCTACTACGACCACCCGGTCATCAAGGTGCTGGCTATCTGGCGGGAGCTGAGTTGGTATGAGCTTTTTATTGAGGGCCAGAATCTGATGGACGCCTCGCCCGTTGCCGCCGACTCCGTCGCCACGACGCTTACCGCATCAGGCGAGTAACACCCAGGCCGAGTGACCTAGCTGACCGACGGATCGGCTTCTGGCGGACTGAGCAACACGGTGCGCGTCGGGAACGCCACCTCGGCACCCTGCCCCTCGATGATCTTCAATATCTTGACCAGCACGTCCTGCTTGACCCCGTGATAGGTCGCCCAGTCGGTCGTGCGGGTGAAGCAGTAAATGAAAAAGTCCAGCGAGGAGGCACCGAACGCGACAAAGTTGACCATCAGCGTCTTGCCCTTATCGATATCGTCGTGCGCCACCAGCATCTCTTTGACCTCCGCCACAATCTGCTCCATCGCGCCTGCGTCGTCGTAGCGGATGCCAATGGTCTCGTAGATGCGTCGGTTCAACATGCGCGACGGATTCTCGAGCGCGACCGTGGAGAACACCGAGTTCGGCACATAGAGGGGTCGCTGGTCAAAGGTGCGGATGCGGGTTACGCGCCAGCCGACGTCCTCGACGGTGCCCTCGATCTCCCGGTCGGGGGATCGAATCCAATCACCAACCGCGAACGGGCGGTCCAGAAAAATACTCAAGCCGCCCAAAAAGTTGGCCAATAAATCCCGTGCCGCAAAACCGACTGCAATGCCCCCCACGCCGCCAAAGGCGAGCAGGCCAGACACGGAAACGCCGAGAGACTGCAGGATCATGATGCCGGCGATTACCCACAAAACGATGCGACTCAGCCGCGCGACCGCGCTGATCGTTGCGCGGTCACTGGAGGCCAGTGCACCACGATGCTCACCGAGTAATTCTCCCTCGATGCCGCCGCTGAGGCGATGTGCCAGCCATCCGAAGAGGAGCAGCAGGGCCGTGTCGGACAGTCGGAGCAGCGCTTCGCGAATCCCGTCGAGTGCAGGGAAAAGACTGAGCGACAGTAAGCCGAGCACAACCCACATCACCCATTGAATGGGTGGGAAGATCGCGTAGAGCACCACATCGTCCCATTGCGTTTCGGTACGATCGGCGGCTTTGGTGAGCCTGCGCACAATGCGATAAATCGCGTAATGACCGACAACCCCCATGACCATGAGTGCCGCAAAGACGAGCGCGCCAATCGGGACATGTAACAAAGCCGCCAGAGGCGCAAGCAGTTCTTCCAAAAACACCATCGCAAACAGTTCCGCTGGGATAACGCCTCTATCCTACCCCAACCTGTCGCCTTGCCCGCCAAACACGCCCACAGCACACCACTGCGAGAAGCTGTACAAATACACAGTCTGTATATATCATCAGCCAACTTCACACGGAGACTGGCTCATGAAGCTCACCGCGCGACAGGAACAGGTGCTCGACGTCATCAGGCAGTACGTAGCCGACACAGGCTACCCCCCTACCCGGGCTGATATCGCCCGCGAACTCGGGTTCAAGTCGGCGAATGCCGCCGAGGAGCATCTGCGGGCACTGGCACGGAAAGGCGCGATCGAGATCATTGCAGGGGCGTCACGGGGGATCAGACTGACCGAAAGCTCGGGCCTGCCCATTGTGGGCCGGGTTGCAGCCGGCTCCCCGGTACTCGCCACAGAGCACATTGAGGATTACTGCGAGCTGTCTCCCGGCTTCTTCTCACCACAGGCGGACTATCTGCTGCGGGTGACCGGTGACAGCATGAAAGACGTGGGCATCCTCGACGGAGACCTACTGGCGGTGCACAGCACCCCGACGGCGCGGGATGGGCAGATTGTGGTCGCGCGCATTGAGGATGAAGTGACCGTCAAACGGCTCAAGCGATCCGGACAGCACACCCTAAAGTTACTGCCGGAAAACGAGGACTTCGAGCCGATCGTGGTAGACCTGCGCAGCACCGAGTGCGCCATCGAGGGCATCAGCGTCGGCATTATTCGTCAGCAGGGTTAACGCGCCACCCTTTCTCAACTCAAGTGCGGAGCTAACTAGGCAGCGGTATTTTTGAGGGAGGGAGAC
>JAAEZV010000012.1:0-3975 GCA_018222695.1 Gammaproteobacteria bacterium | reverse complement strand
AGACCTGCGCAGCACCGAGTGCGCCATCGAGGGCATCAGCGTCGGCATTATTCGGCAGCAGGCGTAGCCTCACCCCTCGCAATCATGGGGTCGGACATAAGCGACTGGCGGGTTTTTTCAGAGAGGGAGACCTAGCCGAGGCATCCTGAGTGGGCCCCTGAAATGGGAGGCGGGAACGGTTGCCCCGCTGTGTCAGCGCGCTACAGGGTTAGTGCAGCGTGCGGGTCTCTGACATTTCCGCGGTCTCGACTTCCAGATTGTTGACCTCAGCCAACTGCGCCGCCGCTTCTATGCCAGCCTGAATCATGGCCTTGGCAACTTCCAGGTTGTTACCCATGAGGTACGCATTGGCCTCATCGGAAAACTGAATGCTCACCAGCGGCTCGGAGTCACCCTCAACGCGCTGCAGCACCACTTCACCATCACCCAAGTCCACGATTTCAAGTAAGGATGTAGACACTCAAGAACCTCTCTCTTAGGAAGAGTCACTGGCCCGTATCGCAACCAGTGATGCTTCACGGTAACACTCTGAGCGGGCATCTGCCACTCGAGCACCGCGAGACCCACTGTCAGGACTCGTCAATGGCGTCAGAAATCGTTTCTGCCAAGCCGGCCAACTGCTGTGCCCAATCCTCGAATTGCTCCAGATTGGCCCCCGTCTCCACAGCAAGGCTGTCTGAGCGGCGCACCACAGGGCTGTTTGAGATAGGAGCCTTAAGCGCCGCGACCCAGCCACTCTGCTCCAGCTGCGCGCAGGCCTCCACTTCGGCGGGGCGCACCAGACCTGCCGGTAACGGCGGCAGATCACTCACCGAGCGAGGCGGACTGTCAGGGAGTTGTCGAATGCGACAGGCGGCGAGCAGCAACCAGCCGTAGCCATCCAGCAACCTGACCTGCACCGGACTGGCGTAGGCCTGATTCACTTGGCTTTCCGGGACGTTGCCTCGCTCCAGCTCAGCTCGCCAGCCCGACAACAGGATACTGGCGTGGTAAAGGCTTTGGTTAGCGTAAGCCAGGGGGTGGCTCAATCCGCTGCCTCGTCTGCAGGTTTGGCTTTTGCCTTCGCTTTCGCCTTGGGCTTGGTTTTTCTTTTTGCCTTGGGCTTTTTCGCCGTGCCCTCTTCAACCCACTTGCCGTCGTTAAACATCGCTCGCCAACCGCTGGGCTTGCCGTCACGCTCCGACATCACATACTGCTCTTTCGTCTTTCGGCTATAACGAATCTGACTGCGGTTACCTTGGTCATCGACACGGGGGGCATCAAACAAATAGTGATGCTTGGGATCAATCTCGGCCTGATGCGGCAATAACTCATCGACAAACGGAGGCCGTGTCTCCCGGTGCTTGGGGAACTGGCTCGCCGCGAGGAAGATGCCGGAGGCTCCGTCCCGCAGCACATAGTGGTCCTCCACCTTCAGACACTGCAACTCCGGCATGGGCACCGGATCCATCTTGGGCGGTGCAACCTCGCCACTTCTCAGCAGCTTCCGGGTATTGGTGCATTCCGAATTAGTGCAGCCGAAGTACTTCCCAAAGCGCCCGGTTTTGAGCTGCATGTCGGAACCGCATTTATCGCATTCAATTAGCGGACCGTCGTAACCTTTAATGCGGAACTGTCCCTGCTCGACCTCATAGCCGTCGCAATCTGGATTGTTGCCACAGACATGTAGCTTGCGGGACTCATCGATCAGGTAGCTGTCCATCGCGGTGTTGCATTTGCCGCAGCGTCGCTTGGTGAGCAACAACCGCGACTCGGCCTCGTCGTCAGCATCGACGCTGATGGCCTCGTCACCCGGAATCAGATTCACGGTGCTCTTACAGCGCTCCTTGGGCGGCAAGCTGTAACCCGAGCACCCCATGAACACCCCCGTGCTGGCGGTGCGGATCTGCATCGGTCTACCGCAAGCGTCGCAGGGAATGCCTGTCGGCGTGGGATCGTTGGGCTGCATACCATCTGGCCCGTCGTTGGCCGCTTGCGACAACTTGCCGCTGAAGTCTGCATAAAACTCGTTGAGCAAATCGGTCCATGACAGTGCGCCCTGGGCCACTTCGTCGAGTCGCTCCTCCATGGTCGCGGTGAACCCATAGTCCAGTAGATCACTGAAACTGCCCTGAAGACGTTCGGTCACGATGTCGCCCATTTTCTCGGCGTAGAACCGGCGGTTCTCGAGTTTCACGTAGCCCCGATCCTGAATGGTAGAGATGATGGCAGCGTAGGTAGAGGGGCGACCGATACCACGCTTTTCCAGCTCGCGTACCAAACTTGCCTCGCCGTAACGAGCGGGTGGTTTAGTGAAGTGCTGCTTGGGATCAAACTCAGTCACCGTCAGACCATCGCCCACTGCGAGCGGCGGCAGCACGGCATCGTCCCCCTTGCGAGCTGCGGGCGGCTGGACCCGGGTAAAGCCGTCGAACTCAATGACTCTGCCCTTGGCAGTGAGCCGGCAGTCAGCGGCCGTGACCACCAAAGTGGTCGACAGATAGCGCGCAGGAGTCATCTGACAAGCCACAAACTGACGCCAGATCAGGTCATAAAGGCGCTCTGCATCGGGATCCATCCCCGACAGCAAGCTACTGCGCAATCGGACATCTGAGGGGCGGATCGCCTCGTGCGCTTCCTGCGCACCCTCGCGCGAGCCGTAGCGAATAGGCTCAGCCGGCAAATATTCCGCCGGGAAATCTTTCTGAATCAAACTGCGGCAAGCGCTCACCGCATCATTGCTGAGGTTGGTCGAATCGGTCCGCATGTAGGTGATGTAGCCCGCCTCATAGAGACGCTGCGCGAGCGTCATGGTCTTCTTAACGCTGAATCCCATGCGCGTGCTCGCCGCCTGTTGCAGGGTTGAAGTAATAAAGGGTGCGGACGGCTTGGAGCTGGTTTTACGGGACTCGAGATCCGTGACGCTAAAGCTTGCGTCACGCATGGCGTTGACCGCGGCCTCTGCCTCAGCCTGATTTTTGGGCTCAAACTTCTCGCCACCCCGATGGGTAACCATGAACCTGACCGGCTCAATATCACCCGCTGTCAGCAGCGCGTGAACTTCCCAGTACTCTTCGGGTACGAACGCGCGGATTTCCCGCTCCCGTTCCACGATAAGGCGCACTGCGACGGATTGGACCCGGCCCGCAGACAGCCCGCGAGCCACTTTGGCCCACAGCAGCGGACTGACCTCAAAACCGACTACTCGATCAAGAAAGCGCCGCGCCTGCTGGGCGTGCACGCGCGCCACATCCAACACTCCGGGTTCCTTGAAGGCTTCTTGAATGGCCTTTTCAGTAATCTCGTTAAAGACCACCCGATGGTAGCGGCTGGTGTCCCCGCCGATCGCTTCCTGCAGATGCCAGGCGATCGCCTCGCCCTCTCTGTCGAGGTCAGTAGCGAGATAGATGGCATCGCTGTCCTTGGCGAGCTTTTTCAGCTCACTCACCACTTTCTCTTTACCGGGCAAAATCTCATAGCGGGCCTGCCAGCCGTTATCGGGGTCAATGCCCATCCGCCGAACCAACTGCTCGCGCTTTTTGCGGGTTTGATAGCGCACTTTCTCGTCTGGTGCCATTTTGCGGGTGATGGCAGCTTGAGCAGCGCGCTCCTTCGGGTCTGTCGGCTTGGCACTTCCCGAGGTGGGCAGATCACGAATATGGCCCACGCTGGACTTCACAATGAAATCCTTGCCGAGATATTTGTTAATGGTTTTCGCCTTGGCGGGCGACTCCACTATGACCAGTGCTTTACCCATAAATTGCGCTTGCCTGCATTGATTTCGCCGCCGGGACTGACTAGCGGCCGCTAGAAGGTGGGCATCTATAAGGGCGATTTTGCTCGGGGTCAAGGCCTCACTGAAATCTTGCCATGTTCAGCCCGGCCCTTTGAAAGGACTGTGTTAACCAATAGAATCAATTACTTGGGAGAGAGTATTTAAGCCATCAGGCCCCTCTTTCTCGTTCCAGAAAATACTCACAGTCTGTTCTGAAAACT
>JAAEZV010000352.1 GCA_018222695.1 Gammaproteobacteria bacterium | reverse complement strand
GATTCCGCTTAGCTTTCTTGGTTTTTCGTCGCAAGTTGTATAGCTTGGCGCGACTGACAGTTTCCTCTCACGCTCACTTGCCCTATGACCCAACCACGCCCACGTCTTGAAGACCTTGAAGCCATCCGGCACCGCTACGCCGCGGAACGTGACAAGCGCATTCGCGAGGATGGCAACGACCAGTACATCGAAATCGCCGGGGATTTGGCGCACTACGTGGAAGATCCTTATGTGGAACCGGGATTTCAGCGGGAGCCCATCGACAAGGCCGTCGATGCGCTGATTATCGGTGGTGGCTTCGGCGGTTTGCTGGCCGGCGCGCGGTTTAGACAAGCCGGTGTCAAAGATATCTGTGTCGTCGAAAAGGGCGGCGACTTTGGCGGCACCTGGTACTGGAACCGCTACCCTGGCGCTCAGTGTGATGTGGAGTCCTACATTTATCTGCCGCTGCTTGAAGAACTTGGCTACATGCCGAAAGAAAAGTACTCCCATGCGCCGGAAATTCTCGAACACAGCCGCGCCATCGGCAGGCACTTTGACCTGTATCACGGTGCGCTGTTTCAAACCGGGGTCAAGGAGTTGCGCTGGAGCGAAAATGAGCGCCGCTGGCTTGTCAGCACTGACCGCGGTGACGTCATCCGCGCCCGCTTTGTCTCACTCGCCAGCGGCCCCTTGAACCGCCCCAAGCTGCCGGGCATACCGGGCATCCGCGACTTTAAGGGCCATACGTTCCATACCAGCCGCTGGGACTACGACTACACCGGCGGCACGGCCGAGGGCGGTTTGGACAAGCTGGCCGATAAGCGCATCGCTGTGATCGGTACCGGTGCGACCGCTGTTCAGTGCGTGCCGCATCTTGCGGCGAGTGCAAAGCATCTATGCGTCTGCCAACGCACGCCGTCGAGTATCGACGTGCGGGATAACCGCCCGACCGACCCCGAGTGGGCCGCTGAACTCAAGCCGGGCTGGCAGCGAGAGCGGATGGATAACTTCAACGGGCTGGTTTCGGGGCAGCCACAGGAAGTCGATCTGGTCGACGACGGCTGGACCTCGCTGATCGGCAAGATGCTCAGGCTTTATCTGGAAAGTCAGGAAGGCGAAGCGCTGAGTCTGCCCGAAATTATGGATCTCGCGAACCTCGAAAAAATGAACGAGCTGCGCGCGAGGATCGAAGCACTCGTTGAAGATCCGGACACCTCGGAAGCGCTCAAGCCCTGGTACCGCATGTTCTGCAAGCGACCCTGCTTCCATGACCAATACCTGCAGACCTTTAATCGGGACAACGTCACGCTGGTCGACACCGAGGGTCAGGGTGTTGAGCGGATCACTGAGTCAGGCGTGGTTGTGGCCGGCGTGGAATATCCCGTGGACTGCATCGTATACGCCACCGGCTTTGAGGTGGGCACCGGTTTTCAGCGCGTCAGCGGCTTTGAGATTTACGGTCGGGACGGCCTGCCACTCAGTGACAAATGGGCGGACGGCATTCGCACACTCCACGGCATGCATATCCATGGATTCCCCAACTGCTTCCTGATGAGCACGATTCAGGGCGGCTTCACCGTGAACTACCCCCATATGCTCGACGAGGTCGCGACCCATGTCGCTCACATTGTGGGTCATGCGCTCGCGATCGAAAAAGAAGTGGTAGAGACCAGCGCTGAAGCGGAAGCCGGCTGGGTACAGACCATTCTCGACAAAGGGGTGCGCGGCGGGATTATTGGTGACGAGACCTGCACGCCGGGTTACTACAACAACGAAGGCAAGCCGCGAGAGCACTTTGAGCAGATGGTGTCCTATGGTGACGGACCCATCTCATTCTTCAACCTACTCGCCAAGTGGCGCGATACAGGTGACTTTGCTGGGCTGACCATCGATTGAACGACGGCCTCATAGCGCCCTTAACTGGGTCCTAACGCAGACGCGGTAACAAACGCGGCGTATTGGCCACATAGGCCTGATATATCGGGTCATCGCCCCACAGTTGCTGACCGCGGCGCGCTAAAGTGGGTATGCCACTGATGCGTGTTAGCAAAGCATAAACAAAGAGCGGTGAAAGCATCACCACCCACTGGGTGCCCGATAAATAGGGTATAGCCATCACAGCTATGCCGGCCCAAAGCAGGATTTCGCCAAAGTAGTTGGGATGGCGGGAGCGGGCCCACAGCCCGACATTGATGAATCGACCGGCGTTGGCCGGGTCTGCCCTGAAGCGCGACTTTTGCTGATCAGCCATCACTTCGATAGCAAAGCCAGCCATCCACATCGCAGCGCCGATAACATAAATGGCGCCCACCGCTGTCGGCTCAGCGCTCAGTATGGCGACCAGTGCGGCACAGCTGGTCATCACCACCCAGGCGCCCTGCAGCGTCCACGCCACAAAAAAG
>JAAEZV010000351.1 GCA_018222695.1 Gammaproteobacteria bacterium | reverse complement strand
CCGTTGCGAGGGCGCAGTAATCCATGCCGGGGCAGGCGATCAGATCAGACGCCAAGCCAATATTGGGGGTTGCGAGGCCCGCTCGTTTCAACCGGGCAAAAACAGCCATCAAATCTGACTGAGCCACGTGGGGTAACACGATATTCTGCTCGTGGCTGACCCGAAGCTCCGCAAAGCCATTCTGCTCCGCCAATTCCGCCAGCACGCGCATTTGTGCCGCGCTGGCGTCCCCCGGGGCCTGCCCGTGGGCCTTTAAGCTCACCGTGACGGAGGCGTAACCCTCTTGCTTGTGCGGCGTCACATTCTGGGTCACCCAAGCCTTGAAATCAGACTGGCTATTCACTGCGTCCCAATACGGGGCGACATCCCGCGGGGGTAGCAAAGGTGCGGCGAAATCTGACTTTAAATGCTCAAGGCGACCGATAAGGTGCTGATCGAATGTATCAATAATACGTGGCAGCACCTTTTTCACAGATTTTCTAAAATGGCTTGTACCGATACTTTGCAACAGAATTTTGATACGAGCTTTGTATTTGTTATCACGCCTCCCAGCGAGATTGTAAACCGTGAGGATGGCTTCAATATGCGGCAACAACTCGGCTACCGAGACACGCTCGAAGACCAATGAACCGACCACCGGGGTCCTACCCAGACCGCCACCAACATAGATATCAAAGGCCGGCCCCCGGTCACCTGCCACCAGTCTGAGCCCAATATCGTGGGCTTTAACCAGCGCCCGGTCTTGCTGCCCGGCACTAATCGCAATCTTAAATTTTCGGGGCAGGAACTGAAACTCGGGGTGATCAGTCGACCATTGGCGGATCCACTCCGCGTATGGCCTGGGGTCATCGACCTCATCCAACGCAGCGCCTGCAAAATGATCGGTGGTGACATTGCGAACGGTATTGCCGCTGGTTTGGATGGCGTGCATATCCAAACCAGCCAGCGCCTCCAGAATATCGGGCGTATCGACCAGCTTCGGCCAATTGAACTGGATATTTTGACGGGTGGTGAAGTGCCCGTAGCCTCTGTCCCAGCGCTCAGAAATGTCTGCCAGCCCGCGCATTTGCGCAGCAGAGAGCGTGCCGTAGGGTATGGCGACGCGCAGCATGTACGCGTGTAACTGCAAATACACGCCATTCATTAGCCGCAGGGGCTTGAACTCCTCCTCGGTTAACGCGCCCGTGAGCCGTCGGGATACCTGATCACGATACTGCGCGACCCGCTCCTGCAGGAAGGCCTTATCGAACTCACTGTACTGATACATCGGCCTCTCCCGTTAACGAGGGAAAAACATACTCACCCGGACCATTTGCGCGGATGGCTTCTCGGTAATGGCGAGCAACCGTTTGTGTCGCCTGTAGCGCTACCCCCACCAGCTCAATCCCAATCACCTGCGCGGGGTCGTTCACTTTCACCGCCACCGCACTGGCCTCCTCCAGGCTCTGGAATAGATAGGCGGATGCGAGTGCTTCTACCCATGCGTGATTTTCGTCTAGGTACAAGACATGCCCTGCCAATAGGCAATTGGCGCTCACCACAACAGGTGCTTCAAGCCGAGCCAACTGCTGCACCCCTAGACTGATGCTTCACAGCTACGTCGCTGAAGCCTTGCTTCGCCAGCGTGTCGGCAATGCCGACCAAGATGATCAACGGACCATCGAAACTCTGCTGGTCTAACTGCTCAGCGAACTGATCGAGGTCACTCACAAAGGCGCGCTGATTGGGCAGCGAGACGTTCTCGATACAGGTCACAGGTAAGCGCCGATCCGCGCCGTGCATGAGCAGCCGGCCCTGCAGAAAAGTCGCGGTTTTCCGCCCCATATAGACCGCCAGAGATTGCCCAGAGCGCGCCAACTGCTGCCACTCGTGCTCGGCAAATCCCTCCGCATCGTGCGCGGTCAGGAAGGTAGTGCTGGAATTCCTGTGTCGTCGCGTCAGGGACACTTGCAATGTGGCCGCAGCCGCCGATGCCGCCGTAATCCCGGGAACCACTTCAGTAGCTATCCCGGCAATCGCCGCCGCATCCAGCTCCTCATCCAGCCTGCCAAATAGCCCGGGGTCGCCACCCTTCAAGCGCACGACAAACGCACCCCGCGTCGCTTCCCTAATCAGATGCGCGTTGATCTCGTTTTGACTGACGGCCGGCCCGAATCCTTTCTTACCGACGCTGATAAACTTAGCTTCCCGGCGAGCCAGCTCCAGATCTGCACTGCCTACCAAACGGTCATACACCAACACATCAGCCTCATGGATCAAGCGTCGGGCTTTCATAGTGAGCAACTCGGGGTCGCCAGGGCCCGCACCGACGAACGCGATTCGTCCCTCAGGCGGCGCGAGCTGTTCGTGCTGCGAAAGCAGCGATCGAAGGCTCAGCGCGAGCT